>JBNKEN010000431.1:0-17923 GCA_050288805.1 Pseudoalteromonas sp. | reverse complement strand
ACAAGGCTATCAAAATTGCCAATCCGGAGACGAATACCAGGCGACGCTCTTCAAGCAACCCCGGAAGATCCAGTTGGTCGATATGCTTATATTGGCAAGCCTGCTCTTTAATATCCTGCAACTTATCCAGAGTCAGGAGATCGTCCTGACGTTGCGCTAACATAATTTCCTGTACCGCCTGAACGGTCCCGGATGCACCGGCGGCTATCTGCCACCCTGCTTTACGATAGGTTTCGGAAATGATCGCAATGTGTTTTTTTGCCGCATTGATTGCCGCTGTGAAATTGTCTTGCGAAAGTTCACCGTTCTTAAAGTATCGTTCCAGGAAGGTAACGCATCCCATGTTAAGACTGGTGTAATGGAGGGGCTCAAAGCCCTGACCTATGATCACTTCCGTACTGGCACCGCCGATATCAATCACCAGCTGTCGGCCACTGCAAGCGGAGGTGTAGGCAACACCTTTATAGATGGTTTTAGCTTCCAACTCTCCGCTGATCACATTGACCTTATGGTCCAGAATTTCTTCCGCGCGCGTCTTAAATACATCTGCATTTTTTGCCAGACGTAATGTCGCCGTCGCTACGATAGATATATTTTCCTTTGGAATGTCCTGCAAACGCTCTGCAAACAGGGCAAGACATTCCCACCCCCTACGCATCGCTTCCTGGCTCAACTCCAGATTGTCGTCCAGTCCGGCTGCCAGCCTGACCTTTCGCTTCACCCGTCCTATGGTTTGCAGGCCCCCGGCAACGGTTTTCGCAATCAGCATATGAAAACTGTTGGAGCCCAAGTCGATCACGGCATAGACATCTTGCAAAGAGTTTGACTGCAACACCTGGAATTAACCTCTAAAAAAGGCTTAGCGGGGAGCTAAGCCTGGAACTTAATTGCGAACCTCTATGAACGCGCCCTTTGATAATTTCCTTGGCGACGATTGCCGCTGCCACTGCCACTGCGTCCTCGCGAACCCGATTGCGGACTGCGTCTTCTTTGGAACTGTGGTTTCGGAATATCATCGAGCAGGGCCGATTTATCATAGTGAGAAACCGGGATCCTATGTTCTATGTAATCCTCAATTTCCTGCAGATTATAGGCATATTGCTCGCAGGCAAAACTGATGGCGTGACCCGACGCACCGGCGCGACCGGTACGACCGATGCGGTGTACGTAGTCTTCACAATCATCCGGCAGGTCGTAGTTGAATACGTGACTGACTTCAGGAATGTGCAGACCGCGCGCCGCCACATCCGTCGCCACCAGAAGATCCAGATCACCGCGGGTAAACTGGGCCAAAATAGATTGGCGCTTTTTCTGGTTGACGTCGCCGGTCAGCAAACCAACACGGTGATTATCGGCTTTCAACCAGGCATAAATGTTTTCACAGCTCTGCTTGGTGTTGGCGAATATGATGGCTTTTTCCGGCCACTCTTCTTCGATCAGGGTCAGTAACAGACGAACCTTATCTTCCTGCGCCGGGTGGAAAAGCTCTTCCTGAATACGCTTACCGGTTTTTACATCCGGTTCGATTTGTACATGCACCGGATTGGTCATGTGTTCGAAAGCGAGTTCCTGTACACGGTAAGACAACGTAGCGGAGAACAACAAGTTCAAACGCTCTGCCGCCTCCGGCATGCGCCGATACATGTAACGAATGTCTTTTATAAAGCCGAGATCGAACATGCGATCGGCTTCATCCAATACCACGACTTCGATCTCGTTCAGGGTATAACACCCTTGCTTATAGAGATCGATCAAACGTCCCGTGGTTCCGATCAGAATATCGACACCTTTTTCTAACTGGGCCCGTTGTTTTTCGTAATCTTCGCCACCATATACTAATCCTAAGTTAAGCTTACAGTGTGGCGCTAAAATTTTTGCGTCTTTGTGGATCTGTATCGCTAGCTCCCGGGTCGGGGCCATGATCAGGGCTCGGGGTTGTTTGCCTGGTTCTTTTTTGCTTTGCAACAGGTGATGGCAGGTGGCGATTAAAAACGCCAGCGTCTTCCCGGTACCTGTTTGCGCTTGCCCTGCAATATCTCTGTTTTCAATAACATAGGGCATGCACTTGGCCTGGATAGGAGTACAATACTCGAAGCCATTCGCTGTCAGACCGGCAACCACTTCCGGCGCAATAGCAAAGTCCGCAAACTTTTTATCGGTTAAATGTGTCTTATTCATAGCCACAAAGCATAACGCTTAAACTTGCAATAAGAAACAAGAGTGTTTAAATACGCACTAAATAAATTCGCCAAAATTAACGGAGAGCGTAATGAGCGAGAAAATTATCCAATTATCCGACGACAGCTTCGAAGCTGACGTTTTACAATCAGACAAGCCGGTCCTGGTAGATTTCTGGGCTGAGTGGTGTGGTCCTTGTAAAATGATCGCTCCGATCCTGGACGAAGTGGCCGGCGAATTTGACGGTCGCGTAACGATCGCCAAGCTGAACATCGACCAGAATTCAGGCACACCACCTAAGTTCGGCATCCGCGGTATTCCAACCCTGTTGCTGTTCAAAGAAGGCCAGGTTGCAGCCACAAAAGTGGGCGCCCTGTCTAAAACACAGCTGGTTGAGTTCCTCGAGAACAACATCTGATAAAAAAGGGCGCAAGCCCTTTTTTATTGTTTATTTTGTATAAAGACTGGACGCCCCGACGGCGAGCTGCTAATTTATAACTCCAACTATCCTTGGTTAATACCCAATAACCTCATACTCAAAACCCAAAATCCTTTTGAGACAACAAACAGTTTAAAGAACCCACCGATATGCATTTACGCGAATTAAAAGACAAGTCGATCAATGAACTTGTAAAACTTGCTGAGTCCATGGGGCTCGAAAACGTCGCCCGCTTAAGAAAACAAGACATCATCTTCGCCATCCTGAAGGCTCACTCCAAGAGCGGTGAGAACATTTTCGGTGAAGGTGTACTCGAAATCCTGCAAGATGGTTTCGGTTTCCTGCGCTCATCAGAGGCCTCATACCTGGCGGGTCCCGATGACATTTATGTTTCCCCAAGCCAAATACGTCGTTTCAACTTGCGTACCGGTGATTCGATTTCCGGCCTGATCCGCCCACCAAAAGAAGGCGAACGTTATTTCGCACTACTGAAGGTCAACGAGATCAACTTCGACAAACCGGAAAACTCTCGCAATAAGATCCTGTTTGAAAACTTAACGCCGCTGCACGCCAACGAACGTTTGCGTATGGAGCGCGGTAACGGCAGTACCGAAGATATCACGGCCCGTGTTTTAGATCTGGCGTCGCCTATCGGTAAAGGCCAACGCGGCCTTCTGGTAGCACCGCCTAAGGCCGGTAAAACCATGCTGCTGCAGAATATCGCTCAATCTATCGCTTACAACCATCCGGAATGTGAGCTGATGGTATTGCTTATCGACGAACGTCCTGAAGAAGTAACCGAAATGCAACGCCTGGTTAAAGGCGAGGTGATCGCGTCAACCTTCGACGAACCGGCCAGCCGTCACGTTCAGGTAGCCGAAATGGTTATCGAGAAAGCCAAGCGCCTGGTAGAACACAAAAAAGACGTGGTGATCCTGCTCGACTCCATCACTCGTCTGGCTCGCGCCTACAATACCGTGATCCCTTCATCGGGCAAGGTACTGACCGGTGGTGTCGATGCCAACGCCCTGCACAAGCCGAAGCGTTTCTTCGGTGCCGCCCGTAACGTAGAGGAAGGCGGCAGCCTGACCATCATCGCCACGGCGCTGATCGATACCGGCTCCAAGATGGACGAGGTTATCTACGAAGAATTCAAGGGTACGGGTAACATGGAACTGCACCTGAACCGTAAGATCGCAGAAAAACGCGTATTCCCGGCCATCGATTTCAACCGCTCGGGCACACGCCGTGAAGAGTTGTTGACCAAAGCCGACGAACTGCAGAAAATGTGGATCCTGCGCAAGATCGTTCACGAAATGACGGAAATCGACGCCATGGAATTCCTCATCGACAAACTGGCGATGAGCAAGACCAACGACGAATTCTTCGATTCGATGAAGCGAAAATAAGACAGCAAAATTAAAAAGCCCGCATCGCGGGCTTTTTTTCACCCTCCCGTAAAAACTGTTCTATAACTTATAGCTGTGACACCAATTTGCTTTGGACAGCTATGAATAACCTGCGTTTTTTTCCTACCTTCTACGTTTCTATTGTCGTACTGCAATTTATTTGTGCGTTGGCCGCCGATCTGCCACTGACTGCCAGCATCCTGCTCATGGCACCCTTTACCGTTTTCGGTGCGGTTTACGGGCTCTGGCTATATAAAAAATCCACCCCGCTAAATGAAGAGTTTGCTCAGCTGGAACAGGAGTTGATAAAAAACAAACAAATAGATCTCACCTTTCGCTTTGATGAAAGCAAAGATCTGCCGCAGGCCATGCTGGTCGTCAATGCCTGTTTGGCCAACATAGAACAACAGGTCGGAAAAATTCATTTGTCGGCCTCCCGCTTGAGACCCATGTCCGAGGAACTGCGCGATACCTATACCGCAATGACCCAAAAAGCCACCATGCAAAGTGCCCATGGCGACAGCGTTGCCAACTCAATCACTCAATTGCTGGACGTTACGCGCGAGGTAGATAATTACCTGAGAGATGTGTTTTCCGCCGTCAGCAAGGCCTCTGGTTCGGTTTCACAGACACGAAAAGACGCTCAAAACAGCCAGACGAGTATGGCGGCTTTGGCAGATCAAATAGAACAAACCAGTGCGCAGATAAGCACATTGAAACAAGACAGTGACAAAATAAGCTCGGTCATCGATGTGATCAATTCCATCGCCGAGCAGACCAATTTGCTGGCCCTAAATGCCGCGATCGAGGCTGCTCGTGCCGGAGAGCAGGGCCGCGGCTTTGCCGTTGTTGCAGACGAGGTACGCAATCTGGCGGCACGCACCAGCAAATCAACACAGGAGGTCCGGGATATGGTCTCACGCATTCAGCAAGGAACCGACGCCGTCAATAAGTTAATGCTGGACGCATTGCATCTGACACAAGACACGGTTCGTCTCTCGGGCGAAGCCACGTCGGAGGTCGATCAGATAGAACAGGAAATGGTGAACATAGAACAACTGTGTCAGAACATACAAATGCAGATCCAACAGCAGGAACAGCTATCGGATACGGCACAAACAGACGTCGAATCGATGCAAGAGCTTAATCAGGATGCCTTGTCCAACTCACGGATCCAGGCGGTCAGCAGCCAGGACCTGACCAAACTGGCCGAAAGCATTCAGACAAAAATAGCCTTTTTCAAGCTGCACAATCAGGCTGAAAATACCCAGCGCCGACAGGATACAAGCCGTGTTCACCGGGAAACGACGAGCACATCCGGCTCGCAGCAAGCCGTGGCTCAGCTTGGAGAGGTAGAACTATTCTGACGGCAATCGTCGATTGCCTTGAACAAACATGCAAGATCGCCATTCACATCGCTGAAGCGCTGCTGTTTGATTGCCAGCTCGACTTGCTTGGCGGTCGTTCCTATCTCTTTAAATCCGAATAACTCGGCGGCACCCGCCAGGCGGTGTGACAAGGCCCTGAGTTGTGACATATCCTGTTGTGCAAAGGCTTGGGCCAAATCGTTTTTTTCACGCTCCAGCTCGGATAAAAAACGGGCTTCAAGATCGGACGTGTCCACCTTCACCTTTTCAATATCTGCATACTTACTTTCTTTTTCCTGCGAAAGGTAATTCGCCAGAGTCTGGTAGAAATGCTCCTGATCCAGCGGTTTGCTGAGATGCCCGGTGAATCCGCATGCCTGGTATTGCGCAACCTCATGACTCAGGGCGTTAGCTGTGAGGGCAAATACCGGCTCGTTAAAGCCAGCCTGGCGTAACAGAGTCAACGCCTCTATGCCATCCATTTCCGGCATTTGGATATCCATCAAGACCAAATCGGGATGCTCTACAAGACAGATTTCGACGGCCTGCTTACCGTTCGCTGCGGTATAGACCTCCAATCCATAGGCCTGTAACACTCGGGTGATCAAACGTCGGTTATCATCGTGATCTTCTGCCAAAAGCACGCTTCCTTTCAACGGTCCTTTCGAATCAGGGTGCTGTGGTAAGGGAGTCTCCGGCAGGTACGACTCAGTTGTCTGGCAGGGTATGTAAAACGAAAACTCACTGCCTTCGCCGGGCTTACTGGCGACATGGATATAGCCTCCCATCATGGTCGCCAGTTGCTGGGACAGGCTCAGGCCCAAACCGGTACCGCCGAATATACGGCTGATACTGTTGTCTCCCTGGCTAAAGCACTTGAATATTTCCTTCAACTGCTCCGGCTTGATGCCTATTCCGGTGTCGTGAATGATAAAGCAAATTCCGCTTTGTTGTTCCTCCAGCCGCAGGCGCACCACACCGTGAGAAGTAAATTTGACCGCGTTGGAGCAGAGGTTTATCAGCACCTGCTTGACACGTATGGCATCAAGCTTAGCGCTCAGATAAGGGGAATATGTTCCGTCTAACCTGAAGACAATGCCTTTTTGCTCGGCAACGGATTGAAACATGGCCTCAACTTCACTCAGTAACTGGGGCAGTGAAACCTGACTCAGATTCAGCTCCAACTTGTTCGCCTCTATTTTGCTTAGGTCCAAAACGTCATTGATCAACGAAGCCAGATGGGCACTGTTATTGTAGATAATCTGCAGCTCATGGAGCAGCTCATCCGGTTCAAAATGGCGAGATATAATGGCTTCCGCCTGCCCCATAATAGAGGTCAGCGGAGTGCGGAACTCATGGCTCATGTTCGCCAGAAACTGGCTCTTCACCTTATTCGCCCGACTCAACTCTTCGGTCAACAGTTCCAGCTCCCGTGTCCGTTTCGCTACGGTTTCCTCCAGCTCACGTTTCTGTCTGCGAGCCTGACTGCGCTGATACAAGGTAAATCCCACGATTAAAGCAAGGATCGCCACCCCGCTAAATGTTAAAGTGACTTGAAGGCGTTGCCGGGCGGCCAGACCGTCGTATCTTTGCTGCAGCTTCAGTTCCTCCAACTGACGGCTTAAATCGTCCACCTCAAATTGGGCCTGAAACTCATTAAGGCTCGTCGTCAGCTCCTTATAGCTCAACTCGTCTCTGAGCGTTTCATGTTGCACGAATAAATCCAGGGCATTAGCCGGATTGCCGCGCGCCGACTCCACCAGCGACAACAAAATCAAACCATCCCTAAGTCTTAACTGCTCGTTCAGTTCTTTGGCAAGCGCGATAGACCGCTCAAATGAAGCGGCGGCTTCGTCAAATTCATGCAACCCAAATTGCGCAGATCCCAAGCAATGATAGGCACCAACCACAAGCGCCTCATCCTGACTCACATTCGCATGGCCCAACGCCAACTCAGCCCACTCCTTAGCAAGGACATAACGTCCCATACGGGCATTGAGGTTAGACAGATTGATTTCAGTTGAAGCCTGATCCTTGACACTCCCGACCTTGGTGTAATATTCCAGTGCTTGCTTATAATGACCTTCAGCCATGTCGAGCTGATTCAGCCTTTTATATGCCACCCCCATATTGCCGTTCGCTCTCGCGATGTCTTCTTGGAAATCCAGTTTTTCAAACACCCGAATACTTTGTTGAAACATATCCAACGCTGTTTCGTAGCGCCCCATACTGTTGTAGATGATCGCCAGATTAGCGAGAATATCGGCCCGATCCTTCTCATCTCCGTAGACGTCATACATTTTTCGGGCTTGATGATAATAGGCCAGCGCCTGGGGCAGATCATACATACGGAAATACGCCAGCCCGATATTGTTGAGCAGGTTTGCCTCGTTCACTGACCCCGATTCGCTGGCGATAAGCGCTAAGCCCTTTTGATACGCCGAAACGGCCCACATAAAGTGACCCTGATAGTAGCTGATCACCCCTTGCATCTTTATTTGCCTGGCCTGAGCCTCAGGGTTGTTCAGTTCTCTCGCCAGCACCTCGGCACGGGCAAAGGAAGCTGTCGCCTCAGGCCATTTTTCCATCGAAAATAAAAGTTTTCCGATACGCTCACGCAATATCAACTCGTCTTCCGACGTCATTCCATCAGCCAGATACTGTTGCAGCAACGCCAGCTTCTGTTCCGGGTCAGCAACGCTCTCCACCAGCTGTAGTTTTTCCGCCAGGCTGTCGGCATATGCCGACCACGGCAGTTGAAGCGCGCCCAGCAAAAGTAAAAATAAGCTTAACCGTTTTAATCCCATAAATTCAGCTTCCTTGGATTACGCAACCACCACGCGCCTACTTATTACTCCGGCTTCATGTTAGGCTGGGTATACCTATAAATAACAGGTCATGTACTATGTCACTAGAGCTGGAAAACCCGCTCTGTTCGCCCCTGTTAAAGCGTTTGCTCCGTGGCCATACTTGGAAAATACATACCTTGGCTGCCTCCCTGGATACCCTGTTGGCACCGGGCAGCCTGGACTCTTGTCCAAATAAGGATCTGTTTAAACGTAATTTTTTAATTATGAATGCACTTTACCAATTGCAGGGAGAGTTAGCCAGCAGTGAACACTGGTTGCATATATCTGGCCTGCAAATTGAGTTACGCCCCTCCGCTGCAGCCAAGACTTTAACGCTTCCAGATCCGCTCAGGGAGTATTACCTGAACTGGTGCAACTACGAAACAAGCGGCGACGAAGTTGCCGCCCTGCTGGACGATTTCTGGCTCCGCTTTGGCCAAACGACCCATCATGTCTCCCTGTCGCCCGAGCAACTACACCCCATATTGGAGCGCTGGCAACTGCCCCATGATTACAGCTTGCGCCAACTAAACAAAAGTTGGAGAAAACATGCCCTGATGGCCCATCCGGATCGGGAATCCGGTAACAAGGCCGACTTTCAACGGCTTGAGGGTGAATATCACCAACTCAGGGCGCGCATAGTTGTCGGCAACAAGTAATTCTCTTTCATTCCTTTTTTCCGTTCGCCGCGAATCATTTTCCGCAGCGCTGTTTGGATGTTTTAATGGGTTAGGCCCAGCTCAAGAATAAGGTTTACAGATGAAAAAATGGTTCTCTTCGCTGATGTTGCTGTCCAGCTGCACACTCAGCGTTTCTCTTAGTGCGCAACCCGAGTTCACTGAACAACAACTGGAGCAAATCGCTTCTCTGCGCACGGCAAGCCTCGACAGCACGCTCAGCTACCGCATACTGGAATCGCTGACGACCGAGGTTGGCCCTCGCTTGCCCGGCAGCCCTAACGACAAACTGGCGGTAGAATGGGCAAAGAAAAACCTCAACGCGCTGGGATTTGACAAGGTTTGGCTTGAGCCTATGACGTTCCCGCACTGGCGCAGGCTAAGCGAGGCAGGCCGCATCACCTCACCGAACCAACAACCGTTGCACCTGACCGCCTTGGGCGGCAGCGTTTCCACCCCCGACGAGGGCCTGAATGCAGAGATCGTATTATTTGAAACGCTGGACGAACTGATCGCCGCACCGGAAGGCTCTCTGAACGGAAAAATTGCCTTTATCAACTACCGCATGAACCGGCATATCGACGGCAATGGTTACGGACCTGCGGTCAAGGCTCGCAGCAGCGGTGCCGTTGAGGCCGCAAAGAAAGGCGCAATCGGTTATATGATGCGCTCGGTGGCAACCGGTGATCACCGTTTTGCTCATACCGGTGGCAGCCATTACCAGGAAGGCGTCAAGAAAATCCCCGCAGTGGCAATCGCCAACCCCGACGCCGACCAAATCGCTCGCCTGGTGGCCTACGGTAAAACAGTCCGCGTCGACATTGCGCTGAAAACAGAGAATTTGGGCGAAGGCCAAGGCTACAACTTGATCGGGCAAATCAACGGTTCTGAATCCCCGGAACAATACGTATTGATCGGCGGGCACCTGGATTCCTGGGATCTCGGCACCGGCGCCCTGGATGACGGAGCCGGCGTTGCCATCAGCATGGCTGCCGCCAAACTGGTAGCCGACCAGGGACGCCCGAAGCGCAGCATCCGGGTCGTGTTGTTTGCCGCCGAAGAACTGGGTCTATGGGGCGGGAAGGCCTACTTCAAGGCGCACGAAAAGGAACTGGATCGCATAGTCGCAGCCGCTGAATCCGATTTCGGCGCCGATCGTATCCATTCCTTTGAATCCCACGTCGACGCCGCATCGCTACCGCTGGTTCGCGAGATGGCTGCGCAGCTTGCCCCGCTTAACATCGAATACATAGGCAAAAACGCTGCCCATGGCGGTCCGGATCTGATCCCGTTCAAGAATACCGTCAGCGCCCCGGTATTTTCGCTTTACCAGGACGGCAGTGACTATTTCGATTACCACCACACCGCCGATGACACCTTCGATAAGGTAGAACTGGCTAAACTGCAGCAAAATACCGCTGCCTACGCGGTATTTGCCTATATGGCGGCGAATGCTAAAACCCGCATTCAGGCTAAGCCGACTCAGGCCAAATAATAAATAAGCCCGGGTAAACCCGGGCTTTGCTTTGCTATCCCTTCGCGCGCCACGCCTGTATTGCGTGGATAAAAGCCACCAGCACGGCGCCCGTCAGCACCCCGAGTACCCCGTTGAAAAGTACCGGAGCCAGCCACGCAACGACGTCACCTCCCCAAGCCGCCAGCGACTTCCCCGCTCTTTCATTGAGATGGTGCAGCCATGGAATGCCGTGACTGATAATACCGCCGCCGACTAAAAACATTGCGGCAGTACCCAATACCGCTAAGGACTTCATCAAAAACGGCGCAAACAACAGCAACCCCTTGCCCACAGCCTGGCTTAGCCTGCTCTCGCCCTGTTCGCCTTTACGCAGTAAATACAACCCGGCGTCATCGAGCTTCACGATCCCCGCCACTAAACCGTATACCCCCACCGTCATAATAAGGGCAACCACAACCAGCACGGCCAACTGCTCGGTCAGGGTTGCGTGCGCTACCGTTCCAAGAGAGATAACAATTATTTCTGCCGACAAAATAAAATCCGTTCTTATCGCCCCTTTCACCTTGTTTTTCTCATGGACGGCGAGATCGGTGATAGGCGACGTCGCTGCCTCGTCGTCATGATGCTTGCCCGACAAGCTCTCCAGCAGTTTCTCCGCTCCCTCGAAACACAAAAACGCCCCACCGAGCATCAGCAAGGGGATGATCAGCATGGGAACAAAGGCACTGATCAACAAGGCCGCAGGCACCAAAATGGCCTTATTGACCAACGAACCTTTCGCAACCGCCCAAACAACGGGCAGTTCCCTGTCGGCATTAACCCCCGATACCTGCTGGGCATTCAGCGCCAGGTCGTCGCCGAGTACTCCGGCCGTTTTTTTACTCGCGACCTTGGTCATGGTCGCTATGTCGTCAAGCAGGCTGGCGATATCATCTATCAGGGTTAACAGGCTGGCTCCTGCCATAATTCAGTTCCTCGTTGCAAAGTTGGCCTAGTTATAACACAAAGCCGGCATCATCACTGTTCATTTTTCAGCCTTTCTGCCGATTGTTCTCGTCCTTGCTGCAGGTACACTGACAATGATCCAACAAGGAATAAATTATGTTCAGATTGCTGCCGACAATACCATCGCTGTTACTCTGCGCCTGTTCCTCAGACAGCCCAAACCCGTACGATATGTCGGTGAAGTACCTTTGCGACTCGGGCCAGCAATTCGGCGTAAACTACGGCAGCCGAGGTGGGCTTTCATTGCGCTTATCGCAGCACGAAGAATATTGGCTTGAAGGTGAGCGCTCCGCTTCCGGCAGCAGGTTCAGCAACGGCGCCCTGACGTTTTGGGCAAACGAGCAAAAAGCAATTTTGATGATCAACGAACAAACTTGGCAATGTCACCGAAGATAACTACCAAATCGGGACAGATTGTTGCTAAACTAACAAAATGTAAACATTTAGAAGTACATTGCTGTGCCAGAGCTATCCATAAAACAAAAAATAATATTGGGTTTTAGCGCCATCGGCGCCTTGTTGATCGCCGCGAGCGGCTTCTTTTTCGTTTCTTTGCAGTCCATCTCATCCGCCAATCACAACATAGGCACAATCGCCGTGCCGGTTCAGCAACAAAGCAAGGAATTGCAACTGGCGGCCTTGTCACAGGCAAAGGCAGCGGCGCAAGGTTATCAGCAGTCGCAATTGGGCCAAGTCAATCAGCTTGCCGCAGAACTGACATCGATTAATCAGGATTTCATGGCTCGTCTCGCCTCCTTGAGTAAGAATTTGCAGGATCGCCCCGCCATGCTGACACTGCTGCAAGAAACAGAACAGCAGCAACAAGCGTTTTTAGCCGTCGGCAAGACGCTGTTCGACGCCAAACGCAGTTATCTCGCCTCGAGCGAACGCATCGCCGAGCAGATGCAAGAATTTAAAACCGTACGCTTTGACGCCAGCGGCGCCATGATCGACCTGGATCTCATCGAGGCGGACGAATCGCAACAGGAGCTACGTGAAGCGGTCATCGGTTCCGGCACCCGCATAGATGACATGTTGTTCACCCTGGAGAATTCAACCCTGGGCATCGCCGCTATTAGCGATCCGGAAGAAGTGACCAAACACCGGGAAGACACCGGCTTTTTACTCAATAACATAGCCACAAACCTGGGTTACCTGAAGCAACAATCCGCCCCCTTCGGCGAAGTCAAAACCATCGCCGTTTTCGACGAAAAGTTTGCTCGCCTCCGGCAGATGCTGGAACAACCCGGCGAGCTTTACCTAACCCAAAGCGCTCGCTTGGAACAGGTAAGCAGCATGAACGAAGCATACACCGAGGTGGAAAGCCGCTTTCACGCACTTTCTACTACCTTGGAAAGCCTGAACCAACTGGCACTGACTCGCTTCCAGGAGTTGGAGCAGGACGCTCAAGAGTCGATCTCCGGCGCTAAAACCCTGTCGATGTTGATTGCCGTCATTTTTGCCCTGCTGGCATTCGTGATCGCCTACTTCACCATCAAGGCCATGCTTGGCCCTCTCGGCAAAGTGAACCGGGCGCTGGATGCCATCGCAGGCGGCGATCTCAGCCAGCGCACCAGTCATTACAATCACGACGAATTCGGCCAGTTGTTGGACAACATAAATACGCTGGCGGAAAAACTCGGCGAATTGATGGCGGATGTCAGTCGCAACGCCGAACTACTGGACAACACGGCTTCCCTTAGCGAACAGCAGGGGCAGCAAATCATGGAGAGCACCCGCACTCAGCTGCAACAGGTATCGGATGCGGCCGGACTGGCCGGCGAAATTGTCAGCGGTGCATCCTCGATCCAAACGCAAACCGCGGATACTTCGGTTCAAATAGCGCAGGCCTCCCAGTTTGGCGGTACGGTTAACGGCATTGCCAGAGACAATAGAGAACGGATAGAGCAGCTTGCAGAAAGACTCGGCGAGGCGGTCAGCACCATGCAGCAGCTGGTCAGTCAGGGCAATGAAATCGGCGGTATCGTCGACACCATAGGCGCAATCGCCGAGCAAACCAACCTGCTGGCACTCAATGCGGCCATCGAAGCAGCGCGCGCCGGTGAAGAGGGACGCGGATTTGCCGTGGTGGCCGATGAGGTTCGTTCACTGGCGGGGCGAACCCAGGATGCCACGGGCAACATTCAAAGCATGATCGCCGCGTTGCAAAATCAGGCTCGCGAAACGGAACAGATCATCATCGCCGGGCGCCAGGAGGTAGCTCGCTGTAACGATCAAAGTGCCGAGCTGACGTCAGCCGTCGTTGAAATAGAGCAAAGTTTGGGTAATATCAACCTGATGAGCCAGCAAATCGCTTCCGCGGCCACCCAGCAGGCGGCAGTCAGCCAGTCTATTCGGGAAGTCATGAGCCGCCTCGAGCAACACACCCGGCAAAGCACGGAGGAAGCCTCGCAAATGGCTTCCCAAAGTACCGATATGACTCAGTTAGCTCACTGCCTCAGTGCTTCCGTGGCGCGCTTTAAGGTGTGATAGAAACACGATCAGTGCGTCTTCCGAAAGGGGCTTACTGTACAGGTAACCCTGCTCGTAATCGCAGCCCAGGGCGGACAAAAAAGCCGATTGTTCCTCGGTTTCTACGCCCTCGGCGATCACCTTCAGATTCAGATTAGCGGCCATCGAAACGATGGCCGATACCAACGCACAGGCTTCGGGATCAAACGGCACTTCGCGAATAAATTCGCGATCAATTTTCAGCTTGCTCAGCGGAAAACGCTTCAGATAGCTGAGCGATGAATACCCGGTACCGAAGTCGTCAATCGCCAGATGCACACCCAGCTCCCGTAATTGCTGCAATTGAACCAGCACACCGTGACTGTGTTGCACCAACACGGTTTCCGTGATTTCCAGGGTCAGGGCCGAGGGAGGCAAGCCGGTTTCCCGTAAAACCCTTTCCACCAGTCCGGCGATATTCTGACGAC
Source organism: Pseudoalteromonas sp. (assembly GCA_050288805.1). Lineage (GTDB taxonomy): Bacteria > Pseudomonadota > Gammaproteobacteria > Enterobacterales > Alteromonadaceae > Pseudoalteromonas. Next base: position 3,583 of record JBNKEN010000431.1, on the reverse strand, counting down.
CGAACTGGGCGCTGGAAAGGTTAACCGAGATGAAGAAATCCGGGCCAAGCCTTGTGTACCAAGATTTGGCCTTGCGGCATGCTTCCCACAACACCCATTCGCCGATATTGACGATAAGTCCAAGCTCTTCACAAACCGGGATAAACTGCGTCGGCGACACATCGCCGAGCTCCTCGCTATGCCAGCGCAGCAGGGCTTCGCAGCCGAATCGCACTCCTTTTGTTGACACGATAGGCTGGAACACCAGACTCAGTTCGTCACGCTCCATGGCCTTATGCAGCGCACTTTCGATCAGGCTGCGTTGCTGTGCCTCCTGATGCATGGTGCTGGTGTAAAAACGGTAACAATTGCGCCCGGCCTCCTTGGCCTTGTACATGGCGCTGTCCGCATTTCGCAGCAACTCATTACGCTGTTGCCCGTCATCGGGGTAAAGGGTCACGCCAATGCTGCCGGATACAAACGCTTCATGGCCTTCGAGCCAAAACGGCCGGGCCAGCGAATCGAGCAACTTTTGCATGATATATTCAAGATCGCGACTGAGTTCCACCCCGGGTAACAAAAGCGCAAATTCGTCACCGCCCAAGCGAGCCACCGTATCCGTCTCCCGCAGCCCTGCTTTTAATCGCCGGGCCGCCTCCACCAGCAGTAGATCGCCGATATGGTGTCCTAGGGTATCATTCACCGCCTTAAAGCGATCGAGATCGAGAAAACAAATGGCCAACCGCTCATTGTGTCTTCTCGCTCGCAGCAACTCCTGCTCAAAACGGCTATAGAAAAGGTTGCGATTGGCCAGACCGGTCAGATTGTCGAAGTTTGCCTGTCGCCACATCTCCTGCTCGTTTTTCTTGCGTGAAGAAATATCGCTGAACAGGGCGACATACATATCGAGCTCCCCGCTCTGGTCGAGAACGGTGGAAAGAGAAAGCCAACAGGGGTAAATCTCGCCGTTTTTGCGGCGGTTCCAGATCTCTCCCTGCCAGCGTCCGCTAAGGTGAAGTTCCTTGTACAGGGTATCGAAAAAGGCCTTATCGTGACGCCCGGAATTCAACACGTTCGGCGTCAGCTCAAGCAGTTCGCTTTCCAGATAACCGGTGATCTCCGTAAATGCCCGGTTAACCATCTTGATCTTAAAGTCTCTGTCGGCCACCAGCACACCTTCATTGGTGGTGGCAAATACGGTGCTGGCAAGCCGTTGTTGTTTTTCGGTTTTAAGGCGTTCGCTGATATCCCGAATGATATGGATAAAGCCCAGCACCTCCCGTTGCTCCCCTTGCACCTCGATGGCCGACGTATCTCCCCAAAACCCGCCGTCGTCGGTATCATACCAGGCGAGATAACGGGTAGATTCAGACGTTTCCTCAACGGACAACGCCAGCTCGTGAAACTCCCTGCCACGCAGCGACTTACCGCGGAACATCAGCCTGGCGCTGTGATTAGTCTCGACAATCTGCTTGTCGATGTTAGAAAAGATCAACATATCGTCCATGGCGTCAAAAATGGCGCTCAGACGTGAGCTGTTCTGACTGGCCTTGAATCTCGCCTGGCGCAACCGAATCAATAGGATGCTCAACAGCACCAAAAGAATGCAGAGCACCACGATCGAGATCACCATCATAAAATGTTGGCGCTGGCTGCCGGCCGTTATCATTGCCGTCTGGTTCGCAACCAGGGTTTCCAGGTTCCCCTGGTAGTGCCAAATCTCATCCTGCAAGATTAGCCGGGCCGAAATATCGTTAATGATCGACAGCAGCAAACGCCGACCTTCCAAAATGACCGGTGCCGAATAGACCGCCACCTTGCGGGTATCACCGTCGGCAAGCCGGTGAGAAAAAATAAAGTAGTTGCGCCCTTCGCTCAGCGCCGCCTGCCGCTCGATTGCAACCTGCTCCGCGCTCAATATATTGATGTCCTGAATTTTCATCGCGGCAAGCTCGACAAGCGTGTAACCGTAAAATTCGGCCGCGGCCCGGTTTGCCCTGACAATTTCCCCGCTTTTGGGATCGATCAGCAGCATCACCGCGCTGTGGGTCTTGAAAAGCTGCTCCAACACGGGTTCTTCAGCACGGCCGGAAGAGGTAAAAACCACAGATAAAAAACCGAATAGAATCAGAAGTTTTTTGCTCAAACAACCTCCCGACAGGGCACATTGGCAAACGGATATAGGACAAAGGGACTATATAATAACCGGTTTGTCCCTAAGTTTGTTGTTTTTAATCAAACTACAGGCCGGAGCCGAATGGGTGCAATTTACCCCGGTCGGCGTATAATGCAGGCACTTCGTTTACGCAGCTGACAGAACCGCATGAAATACAAAGACCTGCGAGATTTTATCGCACTTCTGGAAGACAGAGGCCAACTCAAGAGGATCAGCCAGAGCATAGATCCCTACCTGGAAATGACCGAGATAGCCGACCGCACCCTGAGAGCAAAAGGCCCGGCCCTGTTGTTCGAAAACCCCAAGGGCTATGATATTCCGGTTCTCGCCAACCTGTTCGGCACCCCGGAGCGCGTTGCGCTCGGTATGGGACAGGAAAGCACGGAGGAACTGCGAGAAGTAGGTAAACTGCTGGCGCTATTGAAGGAGCCAGAACCACCCAAGGGCCTGAAAGAAGCGCTGGAACAGCTGCCGGTATTCAAGCAAGTACTCAATATGCCGACCAAGGTGCTGAAAAAGGCCCCCTGTCAGGAAGTGATCCTGTCCGGCGACGAGGTCGATTTAACCAAGCTTCCCATCCAGCATTGCTGGCCGGGCGATGTGGCGCCCTTGATTACCTGGGGACTGACGATCACAAAGGGACCCCATAAAAAGCGCCAGAACCTGGGGATCTATCGTCAGCAGCTGCTGGGCAAGAACAAGGTCATCATGCGCTGGTTGTCACATCGGGGCGGCGCCTTGGATTTCCGCGAATGGTGCGAAACCCACCCGGGTGAACCCTATCCGGTTTCGGTGGCCCTCGGCGCCGATCCTGCCACCATTTTGGGCGCGGTCACACCGGTACCCGACACCCTCAGCGAATACGCCTTCGCCGGCTTGCTGCGTGGCAGTAAAACCGAGGTGGTGAAGTCCGTTTCCAACGATCTGCAGGTACCGGCCAGCGCCGAGTTCGTGCTCGAAGGCTATATCATGCCGGGCGAAACCGCTCCCGAAGGCCCTTACGGCGACCACACGGGCTACTACAACGAAGTGGACGATTTCCCTGTGATGACGGTCACCCATCTCACCCATCGCCGCGACCCGATTTACCACAGCACCTATACCGGGCGTCCGCCGGATGAACCGGCCATTTTGGGGGTGGCGCTGAACGAAGTGTTCGTGCCGATACTGCAAAAACAGTTCCCGAAAATCGTTGATTTCTATCTGCCGCCGGAAGGCTGCTCCTACCGTATGGCTGTGGTGACCATGAAGAAGCAATATCCGGGTCATGCCAAACGGGTGATGATGGGCGTCTGGTCTTTCCTGCGCCAGTTTATGTATACCAAGTTCGTGATCGTGTGCGACGACGACGTCAACGCCCGCGATTGGAACGATGTGATCTGGGCCATCACCACCCGTATGGATCCGTCACGCGACACCACCTTGATC
>JBNKEN010000430.1:0-4266 GCA_050288805.1 Pseudoalteromonas sp. | reverse complement strand
CAGCGGCGGGGCCCTGGGATCGTTTCTGCCCGGATTGATTTACCAGAGCATGGGAATAAATGCCTTTTTACTGGCCCTGCTGGCGGTCTGTGCCACCGGGCTGGCCCTGGTCTACAGTCAGGTGCGCAGCGGCAGCGTAATAACCTCGGGTGTGTGACCGGTCGCGGCGAAAAAAGTGAGTAGCTGCTCTTTAGTGAGTAACCAGGTATGGCGGTTGTCAAAGGGGTGGCAGTGAAACAGCTCGCGGTGCCAGATGCGTTCGTCGAGCCAGAGTTCCACCTCGCCCTTGTCGTCATTCGCCAGCGCCAGCATGGACACGCAACCGGGCCGCACCCCGAGATAGCGGGCAAGGCGATCGTCGGAGGCAAAACCCAGGCGCGATAACCCCTGTTGTTTCGACAAGGCCTTGAGGTCGATTTGGGCGTCGGGGCGGGCGATCAGCAAGAAATGGCGGCGTCCGTAATTATCGCGCAGAAACAGGTTTTTCAGCCGAGTGCCCGGGCGCTCGACCAGTAAAATCTCCGCATCGTCGCAGGTATGCAGCGGCGGGTGGGTGAGCTTGGGGCAGTCGATCCCAAGCGTTGCAAACAGGGCTTCGAGGTCGCCGATATTTGCCAGCATTACAGGCAACGTCCTCGCAGCTGAACGCTGAGGTCGCGCCACAACACCTCGTCGATACGATAGGAAGCCGGGCAATAGTGTTCTGTTTTCAACGCGTGTTTCAGCATCTCAACCGCCTGCTCTTCCAGTTGCAGCTTGAGTACGCGGGAGTCTTCAAAGCGCTCTTCCCGCAGCATGCGGCGGGCCTCGCTGCGGCTCATCGTTTCCCCCGGTTTAAACGTCCCGCCACCACTTGCCTTAACCGACACCACGTAGGCGAACAGCTTTATGCCTTGCTCATCAAGCCGGGTATGCAGTTTGTTGCTGAGGATTTCATAGGGCGGCCCGTCAGGGCTGCCTTGGCAGCCGGTCATCAACAGCATGGAGACGGACATCAAAACAACGGCTAGGTATTTCATCTTATTGCTATTTAGCGAAGTCATGGGGCCAGTCTAACAGAGTCGGAGTACGTTGAGTCAAGCACGCGCAAAAAACACTTGACCCGCGTTTTAAAAATAATTAAATTGGCCTCGCGTTGTTCAACGCACCTTTATGGAATGTGGGGCTATAGCTCAGCTGGGAGAGCGCCTGCCTTGCACGCAGGAGGTCAGCAGTTCGATCCTGCTTAGCTCCACCACTTTCCTTTACTCTTCCTTTGCTTTGCCGAAAATTTTACCCTAAGTCTAAAAACGCTTTTCACTCGTAGCGCAACAGCAGCGTGTCGGCCTTTTCGTCACCGGCCAGTGTCACTATATACAGCCGGTCATATTCCGTCGCCTCAACGATATCGGCACCGCCATCACCGCCCAACAGATTCACCAATGCGGGTATGGTATTGCTGTGGCCCACGACCAGATGTCGCCCGCCCGCCTTACGGATTTGCTCGACCAATATCTCGGGCGTTCGCGGATCATAATGTTGCACGGTCAAGCCAAGTACGTCGGCAAGGGGGCGAGCGGTTTCTTTCGTTCTGGTATAGTCGGTGCTGTGTATGGCAGCTATGCCGGCATCCGAAAGCAGTCGCGCCAACGCATTCGCTCGCGCAACCCCGGCATCCGTCAGTGCGGGATCGTTTCCTTCGCTCTGTTTTTCCGCATGGCGCACAAGAAAAACAACGGTCTCGGCTTTTGTCTCTTTCACCGACTTTGCGTCGTTCGCAGCCCATGCCCCGCAGCCGAGAGACACCAGCAACAGCCCCATCAAGCCAATCAATTTTGCCTTCATCATTTACCCTTCTGTTTATTTTGCTGTTGCAGCAAGCTGTTAAAACCTTTTCTCCGGCACTTGCTATTATCAATAGCCTGACGAAAAACGAAACAATACATTCTACAGACCCAGATCAGGGACACTATACTTGAAGTCAGTTGATTAAGGATAATGAAACATGCCGCGTAGCGCATTACTGACCGCTTTGTTATTACACGTATTATTTTCTGCCCAGGCAAATGCCAAAGGCAGTTCAAGCCTTAACAGTGAGCTCAGCCATGTCGCTGGCGGCGGCGCATTCACCGTGGGAATTAGCCTGCTGACAGAAAAATATTGGCCCGAGCAGAACAGTACCTGGGTTGGCTTTACCGTATCTTCGGCGTTCGGCATTCTGAGTCAATACTACGAGTACGATCACGGCACCAATACCGCGAGCGAAGCCGCTCTGGATGCGCTTTCCCATGTAGTCGGGTCGGCCATCGGCGCCTACATTAGCGAAGAATATCTCATCACCCCCGAAATTAGCCCGGAACCGGACGGCGGCACCTCGTTGGGCATAGCCCTTCATTTCGATTTTTAGCCACGCACAAAGTTATCAACACGATGCCTTTTCGGTGATAGAAGCAAAAAAAAGGCGCCCCGTAGGACGCCTGGCTTTTGGCCTGTGAAAATTGAATAAAGTCAGGCGCTGCGGGTAGCGATGGCGGGCGATATTCCCGCCGCTCGGCGTGCCGGATAGGCGACCGCCAGCTGCCCCAACAGATACAGCACCACGGCGCCGTAGATCAGGTAATGCCAGGGCAGGCGCGGCAGCTCAAAGGCGCTGACCAGCAGCATGTTGAGCCCGACGCTGGCGGCGAGACCAAGGGCAACGCCAAAGGTACTGATAATGGCATTCTCAAGCATAAAGTAGCCGACGATCTGGCCCTTGGTAGCCCCGAGCGCACGGCGGGTGCCGATCTGTTTTTTACGCTTGTTGACCGCAAAGCTCGCCTGCCCCACGATACCGAGTGCGGTCACCAGCGTCAGCGCCACGATCACCGCCGTCAATACGCTGTTGGTGGCACTATGGAAGCTGTAACTGCGCGCCCGCACCTCGTCCATGTCCCGTACCCGGCGAATAATGCGTCCCGGCGTTTGCGCCAGTTTTTCTTCCAGTTCGGCCATCAGGCGGTCCCGCTCTCCCGGCTCGGTGCGCACCATGTAGGTTGTGCTTTTGAACAACAGGGGCGACGGGACCAGGGTTGAACGCTCAACCCCGTTCCAGCCGTTCCAGGGAGCCTGCAGTTGTTTGACTATGCCCTTGATCATCATCGGCTGAGTATCGGCAATGTAGACGGTTTTCCCGAGCGCATCCTGCCAGTTATCGGGAAACAGCTCTTCGGCCAACGCCTTGCTAACCACCGCCACCGGCGGCCATTTGTTGCTGGACAGGTCGCGATAGTGAATATCCTGACGGTTGAAATATTCTCCGGCCACCAACTCCAGTCCAAGCGCGTTCAGGCCATGCTCGTCCACCATGTAGATGGCGGTCCCCGCGCCGTCCTGATCCGGTCCGGGCTTGGTGCTGAGTCCCATCGACCAGCCGCCGCCGGACAGCGGAATGGCATTGATCGGTGTGGCATCGACCACCCCCGGCGTCGCACGCAGGGTGGCCAGGTCCTGTTCCAGATTGTTTTGTAACGCGTAATCGTCCTGATAGGCGCTGCTCTGGATATAGAACATGTTGTTTTCATCCAGTCCGCTCGGGCGTTCCATCAAGCGGTTACGGTCGGTGATAATAAAGGCGGCGTTGACTATCACCATCAGGGTGACGGCCATTTGCAGAGCCAACAGCAGGGGCGCCGTTTTCTGCTTTTTCATGGTTTTCAGGATAGGTAATAAATCCATTGCTCAGCTCCTTACTGACTCTTTAACTGCAGCGCCGGGCGCACGTTGCTTGCCTTAATGGTGGGGTAGAGACCGGCCAGTATGGTCGATACCACCGCCAGCGCAAAGGCCAGCAGCACCATGCTCACATCAAGCCGCATCAGGTTGGCGTCCAGATCGCGGTACAGTCCGGCAATGGCAAACAAACCGAGCCAAGCCAACAGAATGCCGAACAACCCGCCGAGCACGCCGATGCAGGCGGATTCCATCAGGTGTTGGGTAAATATCGAACGCTTGCTGGCTCCAACCGCACGGCGCAGACCGATTTCACCGGCCTTGGAAATGAATTTGGCCAGCATCAGGCCGATGGTATTGAGCAGGCACACCAGCAAAAACAGCACCGACAACCACATCAGCATACGGGCGTCATCGGCCACCACCTTGTTGACCTCGAGCCATTCCGGCACCGAGTTCAAACGGTTGTTGAGAGGGCGCTGGAAACGGCCGAGCTCCTTTTGCGCCGTTGCGTAGTTATCCAGGTATTGCTGGTAGTCGCGTTTGGCATCGGCATCTGGCAGCTCAACCCAGTAT
>JBNKEN010000429.1:0-8647 GCA_050288805.1 Pseudoalteromonas sp. | reverse complement strand
ATGCCGTTCACATCGGCCAGACATTCAGCGAGGTAACGGGCATTGGCATGATCGTCGGCAAGCCGGGCCGGGTTATCGAACAGGGCGATGCGTCCGGCTTCTGCCAGGATCCCGGCCTGGCGCATACCACCGCCGAGCATCTTGCGCCAGCGTCTTGCCGCGGCGATAAGTTCCTTTGAACCGAGCAGCAGCGAGCCGACAGGCGCGCCAAGTCCCTTTGACAGGCAGATGGAGACCGAGTCGAAGTAACCGGTGATCTCGGTAATATCAATATTTAGTGCTACGGCTGCGTTGTAAACCCGGGCGCCGTCGAGATGGAGGGCGAGCCCGTGATGGTCTACGAACTCCCGCGCCTTGGCGAGGTATTCAAGGGGGAGCACCTTGCCGCCTATGGTGTTTTCCAGGCTGAGCAAACGGGTGCGGGCAAAATGCGGATCGTCCGGTTTGATAGCGCCAGCCAGTTTGGCAAAGCACAGCGAACCGTCGGGTTCGTTGTCGATGGGCTGCGGCTGAATGGAGCCGAGCACTGCCGCGCCGCCGCCTTCGAATTTATAGTTGTGCGCCTGCTGGCCGCAAAGGTATTCGTCGCCGCGCTGGCAATGACTCATCAACGCCAGCAGGTTGGCCTGGGTGCCGGAGCTGCAAAACAGCGCGGCTTCAAAACCATGGCGTTCGGCCGCCATCTGTTCGAGGCGGTTGACGCTCGGGTCGTCGCCGTATACATCATCGCCTACCTCGGCGGCGGCCATGGCGGCGCGCATTGCCTGACTTGGCCTTGTGACCGTATCTGAACGGAAATCTGTCATAATTTACCTTGTTTGTTGTTATTTTGTGAGGGAACCGCACGCCGGGTTGCGAGTATGGCCTGCTTTTCCTCGTCGCTTAAAATGATCCAGTCAAAAATCTCTTCGTTGGTGCGCCCGCAGCCGCTGCAAGCGCCGTTCAGGCGATGGCAGAGGCCCACGCATTCCGTTTTATAGGGCGACTGCTTACTCACCGACCGACTTACCGACCTCTAACGAGGTGATCCAGGGACGAAACCGCGACAGCGTCTTGCCGGTATGAACGGAAATAACCGGGGTTTTGTCATCGAGGATGAAATGATTTTTAAGTGAATCGGCGGATTCGACCTCTTTTTCCAGCCAGCCCCTGTCACCGACACATTCGCGAATTAACGCCACCGCCTTACGATGGGCCGCTACCGCATCGTCCTGGTTTTTAAAGGTCTCGAGACACTGATAGCTGACCGTGTCTTTGTCGACTTGGGCTATCTGGCAGTTTTCACCGACAAGGTCGTAGCGTGCCTGCCAGGTTTCCATGTATTCGGTGTTGACCCTGTGCTTCTTCAAGGGGTCGAAACGTTGTTCGTACGCCTCGACCAGGGTATCGAGCTTTTCGCAGGGGGTCAGGGTGCCGACCCAGGGCAGCCAGTCCGGTGTCAGGTTGCTGCATCCGCCGAGAAAAAGGGCGCAGGCGGTCAGTAAAGAGGGTGTTTTCATTTTATAGGTCCTTGTGTGCGCTGATAAAAGCATACTCAAGCGGGAACACAAATGCCATCGCTGTGCGACGATTTTCGCCGCACAGCCAATTTCAGCCCTGGTGGCGTTTTGCCAGACAGGCGATGACATCGCCGAGGGAGAGGCCGGAGCGATTGAGCAGAACCAGCAGGTGAAACAAGAGATCCGCCGATTCGTTGGTGAGTTCTTCACGATCGCCCTTCATGGCGGCAAGGGCCACTTCCACCCCTTCTTCACCGACCTTCTGGCAGCTGCGGCTGATGTCCCGGGCGAACAGCGATGCGGTATAACTGGTTTCCGGGTCCGCGTTCTTTCGTGCGGCTATCACGTCTTGCAGGCTGGCGAGAAAGGCAAGCTCGGGGGCGGCGCTATCAAAGCAGCTGTTGCTGCCGAGGTGACAGGTCGGCCCCGACGGTTCGGCGAGCAGCAGCAGGGAATCGCGATCGCAGTCGGTGTGTGCCGAGATGAGATTCAGTACGTTGCCCGAGCTTTCACCCTTGGTCCAGAGGCGGCCCTTGGAGCGGGAAAAGAAGGTTACCCGATTGCTGGTCAGGGTTTCGCCGAGCGCCTCACGATTCATAAAGCCCTGCATCAGCACCACACCCGAGCGGGCGTGCTGGACGATGGCGGGGATAAGTTGCGCCTTGTCGAAATCTATTTCGTTGATGTTTGAAATGGTTACCTGCATAGTCTTACTGCGACCTCCTGTTGCTTAAGATAGCGCTTGAGTTCGCCTATCTCTATGATATTTTTATGAAATACACTGGCGGCGAGGGCGCCGTCAACCCTGGGCGTGTTAAATACGTCGGCAAAATCCGCCATGGTACCGGCCCCGCCGGAGGCGATTAACGGCACATCGCAGAGCGCACGCATTTTTTCCAGCTGCACCAGATCGTAGCCGCTGCGCACGCCATCCTGGTTCATGCAATTGAGCACGATTTCGCCGGCGCCGAGTTCCTGCACCCGGGCTACCCAATCCTCGGTTCTGTAACGGGTGCGACTCGACGCATTCGGATCGCCGGTAAGCTGGTAGACCAGGTATTCGCCTTGTTGCTCGTCGTAAAAGCTGTCGATGCCGACCACCACGCACTGCTTGCCGAATTCGTCGTGGAGTTCGCGAATAAGCTCAGGGCGGGCGATGGCCGGGCTGTTGATACTGATTTTGTCGGCGCCGCGCTCAAGCACCCGAGCGGCGTCTTCGACGCTTCGAATACCCCCGGCGACGCAGAACGGTATGTCGATATGACGGGCGATGTTTTCCACCCAGTCGACATCGAGCAGGCGTTTTTCGACGCTCGCGCTGATTTCATAAAACACCAGCTCGTCGGCACCGGCGTCGCTGTAGGCCTTGGCCAGATCCAGTATCTCACCGACCACCTCGTGGCCCTTGAATTTAACGCCCTTGACCACCTTGCCGTCCTTGACGTCGAGGCAGGGAATAATGCGTTTAGACAACATCGAGTGCCTCCTTAAGGGTAAATACGCCGTCGAGCAGGGATTTACCTAAGATGATTCCACAGACGCCGAGTTCCGTAAGGCGTTTAATGTCGTCAAGCGACGAAACCCCGCCGGAGGCCTGCAGTTCGACAGCCGGAAAACGGGTGAGTATATCCTGGTAAAGCGCGAACGAAGGGCCCGACAGGGTGCCGTCCTTGCCGATATCGGTGCAAAGAAAAGCGCTCACGCCCAGGCTAGAGTAAAAATCGATCAGTTCAAACAGGCCGAATTCGGCGCTCGCGAGCCAGCCGTGGGTGGCTGGAACCCAGTTTTCACCGACCCGGTTTACATCGAGGGCAAGGACAAACTTTTCCGGGCCGAAGGTGTTTATCCACTCGGCCACCTCGTCACGTCTTTCCACGGCCGCGGAACCTATGACCACCTGCGCGGCACCGGCCGCCAGCCAATCGCCGACGTCCTTTTTGTTGCGGATGCCGCCGCCGACCTGATAGGGGATGTTCAGTTCCCGGCAGGCGTTTTGTATCTGCTGCCATTGTTTTTTTGCCGGATCGCGAGCGCCTTCAAGATCCACCAGATGCACCTTGAAAGCGCCGTCGCTTTGGTACTCAACGAGACGCTCGGCAAGGTCGTAGGGGTAAAACTGCGCCGTATCGTATTTGCCCTGGTAAAGCCGAACGATGCGATTTTGTAATATGTCTAATGCGGGAATAATCATTCCGGTTCTCTCTTATAGCGTCCAGTCGACAAAATTTTGCAGAAGGCGTGCGCCGACGGCGCCGCTGCGTTCGGGGTGAAACTGCATGCCCGCATAGTTATCGCGCGCCACGATGGCGGAAAAGCGCTCGCCGTAGTCGCAGCTTGCAAGGCTGTACTCGTTAGCAACGTGGGCAAAGCTGTGCACGAAGTAGACCTGGTCGTCGCTTGCAATGCCGCGGGTCAGCGGATGCGCTCGCTCGATTTGCAGGTTGTTCCAGCCCATGTGCGGAGAGGTCAGTTGACCTACCTTCAGCAGGCTGATTTCTCCGGGAATTTTACCAAGGCAGGTGACGTCACCTTCCGCGCTGTTATCGCAAAGCAGCTGCATGCCGAGGCAAATGCCCATCAGGGGGCGTTGGTATTCGTCGATGGCCTGTTGCCAGCCGCCGCTTTCGAGCCTGTCCATCGCCACCTTGGCGTGGCCGACGCCGGGTAAAATGGCGCGGTCGAAATCCCCTAAACGAGCCGGATCGGTGATAACTTCCGGGTTGGCACCCAGGCGTTCAAAGGCAAAGCGCACCGAGTTAATGTTGGCGCAGCCGGTATTGATAATCGCTATCACAGGCACCCCTTAGAACTTGCGGTCAGTTGCGCTGTATCGTTTGCGATGGCCATGCGCAAGGCGCGAGCGAACGCCTTAAACAGTCCCTCAACCTGGTGGTGGCCGTTGCCGCTGCTGACCGACAGAATAAGGCTCACGGCGGCGTTATCGCTGAGGCTTTTAAAAAAGTGTTCGACCATTTGCACGTCGAGATCGCCGACCTTTTCGCGAGTAAACTCGGCGTTCAGCACGAAGGAAGCGCGCCCCGACAGGTCGAGCTGGGCCTCGGCCTTACATTCGTCCATCGGCAGGGCAAACCCGTAGCGTGCTATCTGACGTTTGCTGCCAAGGGCCTGCTTGAGCGTCTGACCGATCGCGATACCTACGTCTTCCACCAGGTGGTGTTCATCGATGTGGAGGTCGCCGCTGGCCTTGATATTCAGGCCGATATTGGCGTGGGTGCGGATCTGATCCAGCATGTGGTCGAAAAAGCCGAGACCGGTGTCGATACCGCCGCTCGCGCCGCTATCGAGGTTGAGTTCGACGCTGATTTGCGTTTCCCGGGTGTTGCGTACCACCTTGCCCTGACGGTTCGCGGTGGTCAGCCGGGTTACGATCTCGGGCCAGTTGTTTTCATAAAGAATGCCTTGGATGCAGAGATTGTCGGCGAGCTCCAGATCGGTTTTGCGATCGCCGATGACAAACGAACGCGCGAGATCTACCTGGCCGCTTTGCATTAAAGTGGTCAGCATGCCGGTTCTCGGCTTGCGGCACCGGCAGTTTTCATCGTCGAAATGCGGGCAGATCAACACCTCCTCAAAACGGATTCCCTGGGACGCAAACGTTTCCATCATACGGTTGTGGGGCAGGGCAAAGTCTTGCTCCGGAAAGCTTTCGGTGCCGAGGCCATCCTGGTTCGACACCATGACCAAGCGATAGCCTGCGGCGCTGAGACGTTGGAGGGCGGCAAATACGCCGGGCAAAAACACCAGTTTTTCCAGACTGTCGACCTGTTTGTCGCTGGCCGGTTCTTCAATCAAGGTGCCGTCGCGGTCGATAAATAAGTAAGCATCGCTCATAGTTCATTTTCCTGTTGGGCGGCCGGTGCGTCCAGCCAGCGTTTTACCTGTTCCAGTTCTGCCGTGTTACCGATGGAGATCCTGAGCCAGGAGTCTTCACCGTACAGCGTAAAGGGGCGCATGATAAGGCCCGTTTCATAGGCTCTTTGCAAATCGCTTTTGCATTGCAGTTTGACGGTGACAAAATTTCCCTGGCCCCTGATCAGGGTCTCGATCCGTGGCGATGCCTCTAGCCAGTCGGAAAGCGTTTTTTTCAATTCATTTAGGATAGCAACCTGGCGCCGCATCGAGGTAACGGCATCCGGAGTCAGGGCGTCTGCGGCGATACTCGCCACCACACCCGACACCGGGTAGGGTGCGAGTACCTTGCGCACGGGTTTAAGGGTATTTTCGTTGCCGAGCAAAAAGCCGACACGCAGGCCCGCCAGCGCAAACGCCTTTGACAGGGTGCGGGTGATCAGCAGGTTATCGAAACGGCTTAGCAGTTCGATGCTTGATATCTCGGGGCAAAATTCGATATAGGCTTCATCAACCACCACCAGGGCGCGACCGCGAAGCGCGTCGCAAAGAGCTTCGATCTTGGCCGGTTCCACCGTGGCGCCGGTCGGGTTGTTGGGGTTACAGACAAACACCAGCTTGCTCGGCGAAACGGCTTCCGCTATCGACGTTATATTGCCCTCATGCAAAAGGGTCTGCTCGAGGGCATTGACGGCCACATTGTGGCTGTCCGCACTTACCTTATACATGCCGTAGGTGGGCTGGAAAATGGCGATGCTGTCAACGCCGCTTTGGCAATAGGTTCGGATGATAAGCTCGATCGCTTCGTCGGCGCCTCGGGTCATGATCGCCTGCTCGGGTGCGATACCTGCGTAGCCCGCATAGGCGTTGATCACCGCTTGCGGCTGCGGATCCGGATAACGGTTAAGCGCCCGCAGAGTGACATTGATCTCGCGTTCAAACGGACTTTCATTGGCGTTCAGCCAGGTTGAACCGCTGAGCTTTTCGCTCTTGGCGCTGCGATAGGCGGCAAGGGCCCTGATGTTGTCGGGCAACAGGTTTTCAGTTGTCATTGCTTAATGCCTCCAGGCGAATTCTGACTGCGGATGCGTGGGCGTCGAGCCCCTCCGCCTCGGCCAGGGGTAAAATCGCATCGGCAAGACCGACCAGGCCCTCTGGCGTAATGCGCTGTACCGTATAGGTGCGGTAGAAATCGAGCAGGCTCAGGCTTGAATACACCTTGCTGTAGCCGTAGGTGGGCAGCACGTGGTTGGTCCCCGAGGCGTAATCACCGGCGGATTCCGGCGTGTAGTCGCCGACAAAAACCGACCCCGCATTGCGTATTTTCGCCAGCAGGGCTTCTGCGTTGCCGGTTTGGAGGATCAGGTGCTCGGGGCCGTATTCGTTCGAAATTTCAACGGCCTGTTCGATGTCGCTCACCAGAATAAGGGCGGAATTGTTCAGTGCTTCACGGGCGATGTCGGCGCGTGGCAGGGCTTGAAGCTGGTTTTCGAACGCCGTTTGCGTGGCGGTGATCACATTCGCGTCATCGCACAACAGCACAACCTGTGAATCCGGGCCATGCTCCGCCTGCGACAGCAGATCCGCGGCGATAAATTCCGGGTTGGCGCGCCGGTCTGCGATCACCAGCACCTCAGACGGACCGGCGGGCATGTCGATGGCAAGACCCGGCACCGTTTGAGCGGCGAGGCGTTTTGCTTCGGTGACATAGGCGTTGCCCGGGCCGAACAGCTTACTGACCTTAGGCACGGATTCGGTGCCATAGGCCATGGCGGCGATGGCACCTGCGCCGCCGCATTCGATGATGGTATCTATGCCGCACAGTTTGGCGGCGTAAAGAATGGCCGGGTTAATGCGCTCACCACCGCGCACAGGCGTGCAGATAACCCGCGTTGTGGCGCCGCTCAGTTGCGACGGCACACCCTGCATCAAAACCGATGAAGGCAGCGGCGCGCTGCCGCCCGGCACGTACAGCCCCACCGAATCTATGGCCTGATATTTCAGATCGCAGCTGACTCCCGGTCGGGTTGGGACGGAAATGTCTTGCGGCAACTGGGCCTCGTGAAAACGCCGAATGTTCGCATAGGCCTGCTCGATGGCGTTTTTCAGCGCAGGCGACAAGCTGTTTTCGGCGTCGTCGATTTCCGCCTTCGGCACGCAAAGTCGCGGGTTTTGGCGGTTGTCGTACTCTGCCGCCATACGCAAAAGCGCCGCATCGCCTTGGCTGAACACATCCGCCATGATCGCCTCACAGCGGGCGCGGATTTCGTCGCCGCAGGTAAGGGCCGGTCGCGTCAGGGCGTTTTGCCTTGCTTTTGATGTTGCGTTATTCCAGTCGAGCATGGCTTACTCCATCATCTTTTCAATCGGCATGACCAAAATTGAATTGGCGCCGAGGGCTTTCAGCTGCTCCATGGTTTCCCAGAACAGGGTTTCCGGGCTCACCATGTGGAGCGCGACATAATCGTCGCTGCCGGCAAGCGACAACAAGGTCGGTTTGCCGGTGCCCGGCAGCAGATTGCAGACCTCTTCCAGTTTGTCCTTGGGGGCGTGCAGCATGATGTATTTGCTTTCCTTGGCCTTGCGCACTCCGCGAAGACGCGGCATCAGTTTGTCGATAAGCGCCAGTTTTTCGGGGTCGTTAAGGCTCGGGTTTTGAATAAGACAGGCATAGGATTCGAGAATCGTTTCACCTTGCATCAGGCCGTTGGCTTCCAGGGTGGCGCCGGTGGAAACCAGGTCGCAGATGGCATCGGCAAGTCCGGCGCGCGGTGCAACTTCGACGGAGCCCGTCAGCATGACCACGTCGGCGCGGATCTGTTCGCGGGTGAGATACTCTTCTAGAATGGCCGGGTAGGTAGTGGCGATGCGCTTGCCGTCGAACCAACCCTTGTTCACCTGGCCGAGTTCCTGCGGCCACGCCAGTGCCAGTCGGCAATAGCCGAAATCGAGCTGGGACAGCTTGCAGACCTCAAAGCTTTGGCCGCCGCGGCTGCGCTCGGCCTGGGCTTCGACCAAGACGTTCTCACCGACGATGCCGAGATCGCACACGCCGTCCATCACCAGTCCGGGAATGTCGTCGTCGCGAACGCGCAGAACGTCGACGGGCATATTGGTGGCGTGGGCGATCAGGCGCTGTTCACGCAGATTGAGTTTGATGCCGAGTTGTTTCAGCAGCTCCTGGCAGTCTTTGGACAGGCGTCCCGATTTTTGCATGGCGATGCGTAACCGGTTGTTGGTAGTCATCTTCATTTTCCTTTAATTTTTAAAACAAAAAA
>JBNKEN010000428.1:0-5802 GCA_050288805.1 Pseudoalteromonas sp. | reverse complement strand
TTGCCGTCGGATTTCTTGCTGTTGGTCGCGTAGAAGAGCACCTGATAGACATGAC
This sequence comes from Pseudoalteromonas sp., assembly GCA_050288805.1. Taxonomy (GTDB): domain Bacteria; phylum Pseudomonadota; class Gammaproteobacteria; order Enterobacterales; family Alteromonadaceae; genus Pseudoalteromonas. Next base: position 5,747 of record JBNKEN010000428.1, on the reverse strand, counting down.
CGTCCTTTTGCACCAGTTCGCTGAAATCCGGCGTATCGAAACGATTCATCACCGTCTGGTAGTCGATATCGAGCGGCAGGTTGGCGATTTTTTCGCGGTTGGCCTGCTGTGCTTTCTGCCAGTCTGATTTGGACCAGTTATGATCGATTTCTCCGTCGGAAACGGCGACCACACAGCCGGTCAGGAGAGGGGAAACAAGTGCAGCGGCCAAGAGTGTTTTTTTCATGCTTATTCTCATTTTGGATTAGCTTAATTAATTGTGTTCCTGTTAAGCAGAACTGATGCCAAAATTTAAATCTATAAATATCAGGCTGTTATATATTTAAGCTGACATAGGGGCGGTGAAATTCACCAAAAATTGATGGATTTCACCATATGCAGACTCACTTAAACCACACGGTTTCGCTGTTCGCCTCGGGCAAACGCCTGGATATTCGCCGCAATTTCCGCGACCAGACGTTCAATGGACTGACGTGACGCCCAGGCAATATGCGGGGTCAGCAACAGCTTATCACCCCGGTAGCGGACCAGCGGGTTGTCCTGCTGTGCAGGTTCCGTGCTCAGCACGTCGAATGCGGCGCCGGCCAGGGGACCGCTTTCCAGCGCTGCAACCAGGGCTTGCTCATCGACTATGCCGCCGCGTGCCGTGTTGATCAGCAGGCTGCCGGGTTTTAAAGACGCTAATTCATGTGCACCAATCAGGTTGCGGGTGGTGTCATCAAGGGGGCAATGCAGACTGATGATATCCGCTTCCGAAAGCGCACGTTCGAAAGAAACACGACCGGGTCGGGGTGTCTTTCCCTTACGCTCCGTTATCAGCACTTCCATGCCGAATGCCTCTGCGACCTTCGCCACCGCCTGGCCTAGCTGGCCATAACCTATTATCGCCAAGGTCTTTCCCGCCAGTTCGTTGATGGGATGATCGAGACGGCAGAACATCGGGCTGGCTTGCCAGGCTCCTTGCGCGCAATCGGCAATATATTTATGGGTATTACCGATCAGGTTCATCATCAGGCTGAAGGTATGCTGCACTACGCTCGGGGTCGAATAACCCGCCACGTTGCACACCGCGATGCCGCACTCGCGGGCGGCCTGCAAATCTACATTATTGGTGCCGGTGGCCGCTACGCAGACAAGTTTCAGATTGCTCAGGCGACTAAGGATATTTTCGTCCAGCACCACCTTGTTGGTGATCACCACATCGGCGTCCTGAAGCCTTGTCAAAACCTGGTCTTTTTCACTGAGCGGGTAACTGGTCAGGTGGCCTTGCGCCGATAACGGAGCCGTGTCGACACCACCCAGGGTTGAGGCGTCCAGCAATACGATGTTCATACTATCTCCTTCGAGTAACTGCGACGCTAGCCTAGCATAATTAAAAAAAAGGTTGACCTTAGTGTTAACTCTAAGGTTTATACTGGCGCTTAGTTTGCAGCACCGGAGAGAATGAGATGAAAATTGGCGAACTGGCCAAATCGCTCAATGTGACCGCAGATACCTTGCGTTATTATGAGAAACATGGCCTGCTGGCCGCGGCACAGCGAAGCCCGGCTGGGTACCGGGAATACGGCGAAGAACATGTCCGGCAATTGCGCTTTGTCCTGCGGGCCAAGAGCGTGGGCTTCAGCCTCAACGAGATTCAGGACCTGCTCAAGATTCAAATTGAAAAACAGCAGTACAGTTGCGAAGAGGTTAAGCAACTGACCCTGCAAAAACGTGAACAGGTGCGTCGGCGGATTGCCGAACTGGAGTGCTTTTATCGCTCTCTTTCACAACTGGCGGATCAGTGTTGCGGCGGGCAGAAAGCGGCCGAACACTGCAGTATCTTAACGGCGTTGGAGGACACTGATGGCCTTATTAAGTAATTTTTTAAACCTATTTGTGCTTTCGGCACCCTGGCTGTTATTGGGGTTACTGGTCGCCGGATTGATCAACACCTACTTGCCCGAGCGCTTTTTACAGCGCCATTTGGGAGAGGGAGGATTTTGGGTTACCGTCAAGGCGGCCCTGATAGGCGCCCCCATGCCCTTGTGTTCCTGCGGGGTGATCCCGGCTGCGGTGGGACTGCGCCGGGCCGGCGCGTCGAAAAGTGCGACCACGGCCTTTTTGGTCTCTACTCCGGAAACCGGGGTCGATTCCGTTTCTTTGTCCTATGCCCTGTTAGGTCCGTTTATGGCGGTGATCCGTCCCGTGGCGGCCGTCAGCAGCGCCATAGTGGCCGGATTGCTGGTCGGTAAAGACGAACAATCGCAACCAGCAACCACGCAGGGCGCAGAGTCGCAAAATCAGCAAACGGTTTCTACCTGCTGCACAAAAACTCCCGCCCCCGCCGAAGCGGTGTCATCCTGCTGCGAAGCGAAAAACGCGGTGAAAAGTTGTTGTGATCCGGCGGCGCAAACCGAAGATAAGGCGCAAACAAGCGGAGCAACCGAATCCTGCTGTACGAAAACGGCGGCGCCAGAGGCCGGCTCCGCTTCCTGTTGTGATACGCAAAAGCCAAAGACAACAAGCTGTTGCGGGCCGAGCAATGGGGAAACTAAGCAAATGCAAACGACCCATTGGCAGAAAATCAAGGGCGCGCTCAGTTTCAGCAGCGGCAAGCTGTTGCAGGATACGGCGGGTTGGTTGATGGTAGGCTTGGTTTTCGCCGCCCTGGTGCAAACCTATGTGCCCGAAGACTGGCTGCTTCAGTGGGGCAGTGGCATATGGGCCATGTTGGCGGTGATCCTGGTGAGCATTCCCATGTATATCTGCGCCACGGCCTCGACACCGATCGCCGCAGGCCTGTTGCTGGCCGGCGTATCGCCGGGGGCGGTACTGGTGTTTATGCTGGCGGGACCGGCCACCAATATCGCGACCCTGGGGGTTGTCGGTAACGAACTCGGCAAGCGTGCCATCGTCGCCTATCTGGGCTCGGTCATCGGGGTTGCCCTGGCGTTCGGTTTCCTGACGGATTACCTGGTTGAGCGCTACGGTTTCAACGTCGCACCGCTTGTCATGGACGAGCATGAGCTGTTGCCCGTGTGGTTGAGTTACGGTGCGGCCGCCTTGCTCGGGGCCCTGCTGATGCGTCTTGCCCTGCGTCGGCTACTTACTAAAAATGAATCAACTTCAATGGCTTGATTCATTTTAATAACTGGTAAGAGTTGTTAAACTTAGCGAACCTGATCACGGCGCGGTAGAATGGCGCCGTTTTTTATTACGAGTTGTGCAGTGAATGAGTAAAAACGAAGACATATACGCAGATATCAGACCTTATCATGATGACGAAGTGGCCGCGGCCGTCCGGCGCCTGATTGCGGATGATGCCTTTATCGATCTCCTTGCAGAGCATAACCTGCCGGGGTTTCTGGCGCCGTTCAAGTTTATTACCCGTCCTCTGTTGCGTCGCCATTTGCATCGCAAATGGGACACGATCAAAAGCGTTGAACAGGTACAGCTGGAAATCGTGCACTACCTCAACCGGATAGTGGAAGAAACCACCAGCGAAGTGACCTTCTCGGGCCTTGAGCGGCTCGATAAAAATGCCGCTTATCTGTTTATCTCCAACCACAGGGATATCGTACTGGATCCGGCGCTGGTTAACCTGGGCCTGCACCGTCACGGTATGAACACGGTGCGCATCGCCATCGGCGACAATTTGCTGCAGATCCCCTATATCACGGAGCTGATGCGGCTCAATAAAAGCTTTATCGTCAAGCGGTCGGCCAAGGCGCCGAAGGAAATGTTGAAGGCGTTGTCGCAATTGTCGGCCTATATTTACGACTCTTTGGCATCGGGCCACTCGATCTGGATAGCACAGAAGGAAGGTCGTGCCAAAGACGGGTTCGATCAGACCGATCCGGCCTTGCTAAAAATGCTGCAATTGAACGGCCGTAAGCAGAAAAAGGAATTCGCAGATTATATTCGTGAGCTCAAGGTGGTGCCGGTGTCGATTTCGTACCAGTACGAACCCTGCGCCATCGCCAAGGCGCGCGAGCTTTATCATAAAAAGCACCATGGCGAATACGTCAAGGCGGCCGGTGAAGACATTCAAAGCATCGTCGAGGGGTTCAGTACCAACAAGGGCCATGTGCACCTGGCGTTCGGCGAACCCGTTGAAACCGGCTGTGATACCCCGGAAGATCTCGCCAAGACCATAGATCGTCAAATCGTCGAGTCTTTCTATCTGCATCCGGGCAATTACATCGCCGCAAAGCACGCCGAAGCCGTGTTGTCGCACGACGATATCGTGGCGTTCAGCGAGCGCATGGAAAACGTACCGGAAGAGCTGAAAGATCAGGTGTTGGCCATGTATGCCCGTCCCGTGCTGCGCAAGGAAGAGATGGCCGGTTAAGTGCTTTTCGGTGAGAAAGAAGGCTACCTTGAGGTAGCCTTTTTTTTGCTTTACGTTTAACGTATAGGTAAAGGGTCGGTGCGGTAGCGGCTCGGTAGCGGTATTGTGAGACGGGGGCAACATGGAACAAATAGAAATATTTGAAATTCCCAGTCCCTGTAAGGGGATCTGCCAGGTAAACAACCGCGGTTATTGCCTCGGATGTTACCGCAGCCGGGAGGAGCGTTTCGACTGGAATACCTATTCCAACAACGAAAAAAAGCGCGTCATCGAATTATGCCAGCAGCGCTATAAACGTTATCTGCAACGCAAGAAGCAGCTGCAAGAGCAAGCCGATTCCGATGCGGCGCAGCAGTCGTTCGATCTTTGAGAAGACTTGACCCCGCGCCGAGGCGCAATGATAGAATAGCGCAAACAGCCAATCGGAACGCTTATGAGCTTTAACCTATGTCATTTGCCGCGTGAGCAGAAATACCAGATCCAGCTTGATTACGAAGCGTTTTTTTGGGCATACCAGATAAAGCGCGGTAAAAAGAACCGCGAGCAGGTGTACGAAACCATCCACAGCCGTCCCCTGTCGGAACAGGCCTTCCTTAAGCAACAGTTCGAGCACTACCTGGCGATGATGCTGAGCGCATGACAGACTGCGCGCAAAGCTTATTGTGCGAGCATTTGGCGCCGATACGGCTCCCGCTGGTCAATAAGTTTTATGCGGCAGAGGGCGCCCGCGGTCGCGCCAACCGGGCCGAACGGGTCTATGTTGCGAGACTGGACGGCGAAATCGTCGCCGCCTGTCGGGTTCAGCGTATTGCCGGGCATGACTTTTTGACCGGTGTGTATGTCGCGGCCAGATGGCGAGGTCGTTCGGTGGCCCGCAATCTGCTCGGTTATGTATGCGCCGAACAGGCAAGCTCCCTCTACAGTTTTCCTTACCGCTATTTACTCTCATTTTACCGGTCGTTGGGGTTTTCGCCTTGTACCTTACCGGAAGAACTGGCGTCGCGTTTTCGAGCCTATGCAGAGCAGGGGCGAGATATCGTCGCCTGTTGCTATGTCCCGCCACAGCGCCAGGGGTGCAAAGCAAAGGCAGTTGGGTAATAATGAAGCGGTCAGTTGTTTTGTGGAGCCCGAACCTTGTTGGCTAAGCGTTACCTCTTTTGTTGCGTTGTTTTGTTTATCCTACAGCTGTTCGCTGTCGAACCGGTATGGGGTGAGGTGCGACGTCTTTCGACAAGCGAAGGGTTGTCACAGAGCTATGTCACCAACCTTGTCATAGATAAAAAGGGCTACCTGTGGCTTGCAACCGATGCGGGACTCAATAAATACGACGGTTATCAGGTGGTGCAGGTGCAGGAGCCGAGCGGCGAACTCGATGAAGCGGGAATCGACCGGCTATACCAGGATCCCAAAGGGA
>JBNKEN010000427.1:0-3649 GCA_050288805.1 Pseudoalteromonas sp. | reverse complement strand
AACCCCACCGACGGGCAAAAGGTGGTGCAGGCCGTCACCATTTCCAATGCCGGTAAACAAATTTGGCCGTATCCGGCCGACTCCCGCTACGGCCTGATTTTCGACCTAGGCGAAAAAGCGCACTTCTATCGCTATTTTGCGACAAAAAGCAGCTTTACCAGCGCCTGCGGCGCGGATAAGGGCACCATGACGCAGACGATCACCGACAAGCCCGCCAGCAACTACAGCGACATCAATCATTGGGCCGTGTCCTGCGGCGGCACTGAGCAAATCACGTTTTGCGGACGCTGCGCCGACGGCGGCGCCTGCGCCGGTTCCGGCACGCCGCCCGACACCCAAAACGGACTCTGGCCCGCCCTCGGTACGCAGGTGCCCTATGGCCAATTCACCACCGCGAAAAACGCCATCGTCGCGGCCACCGGCACCGCGTCCTGCAGCTGGAATAAGACCGCCAACGCGTGGAACGAGTTTGACACCAACGGCCTCTCACCGACGGCCCTTCGCGGCGTCATGATCGACGGTATCACCCCCGGTAACGACAGGAGCTGGGCGCCGACGGATAAAACCCTGTGCGAATACCTTATCAATGCCAACCCCGATGTGCCCGCGTGGCCGGTCTACAAGCTGGTATCGGCGGGCGCAGGCTCGGCGCTGCAGCTGGTGAAAACGGTGCAGTGCCTCTCGGCGGGGTGATCGCAAGCGCAACCGTTTAAGGCCGCATGCGCGGCCTTTTTCAGGTCTTTTTGTCGCCGACAAGATCCGGGCACATCGCAAATCCGTATAAACCACACAGGCAAAATAACAAGGCAATGTGGTTTTATACCGGCTCCCGTTATGAATATTTTTGTGTTAGATGACAACATCGAGCAATGCGCCCGCTACCACTGCGATCAGCACGTGGTGAAGATGATTTTGGAGAGCGTTCAGCTGCTCTGTACGGCGCTTAACAAGAAGGGCTTTGTTACCCCCTATAAATCGACCCATGCCAAACACCCCTGCGTGCTCTGGGTGGAGGAATCCTACGACAACTTTGACTGGCTGTTTCGCTTAACCCTGGCGCTCAACGCCGAGTATCGCTATCGCTACGACAAGACGCAGGATCATAAATCCGTCGCGGTACTTTCAGCTATTCGGGACATGCGCTTTACGAGCCGGGGCCTGACTCCCTTCGCCCAGGCCATGCCCGACGAGTACAAGGTCGCGGGCGATGCGGTGCTGGCCTACCGGCAATTTTACAAGGGCGACAAGGCGCGTTTTGCCAGGTGGACCAAACGCCCGCTGCCCGAGTGGTTTGTCGAAGGATAACTAAAGCCCCGCGTTTTGCAAAAACACGCAAGCGGCATTTCACCGCGTTTTTCACCCTCGCCGTTGTCGGCGGCGTAAGATGAGGTTTAAGCAGGCCGCCTTTTCGGTGGCGTTGGCCCCGGCACGTCGCAGACGGAGAAGGGCGCTTTAACCAGTAAGGGGTGTCGAGTGAAACGGGATTATTTTTCAGAAAAGGCGAACGGCTACGACGGCAATGAAAAGCGCGTCGATAATGTGGGTAACATCGCCAGGGCGATTATCGCAAGTACGCGGCTTGACCCCGCCATGGCGCTGATGGATTTCGGTTCCGGCACCGGGCTTCTGCTCGAGCGCATCGCGCCGTTGGTGAAAAAGATCACCGCGGTAGACGTGTCGCCCGCAATGAACGAGCAGCTCAGCAACAAGCAGGCAAGCCTGCAATGCGAACTCGAAATGCTGTCGGTGGATCTCACCGTTGATACGCTTGCGCGCACCTTCGACGGCATCATCTCGTCGATGACGCTGCATCATATTCGCGATATCGACGCCCTGTTTGCGCGCTTTTTCGAGCTGCTGAATGAGGGCGGCTTTATTGCGCTGTCGGACCTCGACCTCGAGGACGGCAGCTTTCACACCGAAGACACCGGCGTTCATCACTTCGGTTTCGACCGCGAGGCCCTGGCCGCCAAGGCCCGCGCCGCCGGTTTTCGCAATGTCGAGGTGCTCGACGCCAGCACGGTGGAAAAGCCGCAGGGCGAGTATTCGGTGTTTTTGTTAAGGGCTGAGAAATAGGTTTTTATGTCGGGTTGGCGACGGCAACCGGAAGGGTGAACTGCGTCACCCCTCTGGGCTCCCCCGCACTCCGGTATCACATTTGACATGTCGGGTTGGCGACGGCAACCAAAGGGGTGAAATGCGAACCCCTCTGGACTCCCTCGCACTCCGGCATCACATTTGCCCATGTCGCGTTGGCGACGGCAACCAGGGGGCGGCTGCCGCCGTGTATAGACCGGGAAGATAGGTAACACTTTGTTCGGGGACATAGGTTACACATTATTTGTCTCTTAGATTAATTTTACTTATCCGTTGATGTCGATAATAAACATCATATTCCCCGTCCTTGATGCTTGGTGTAACACCGACTTTTAGTTTCCTGAACACCTCACCAATATGGAATAGTCCGCCTTTGTAGTTCATTGCTCCGTGATTACCGATAACCCTGACATCAAACTCAGAACCGTATTCATACTCACGAACTGGTTCTATAAATGGCCTATGGCTTATTTGATAACGAGAGACCGGTACATCTAAGGATAAAGCATCGTGCGGTCGAAGAGAGTTATATTCTTCCCGCCACCTGTCGCATTCCGATTGGAGGTGTTCCAAGTTATAGAATTGTGAGCGCTCTAACAGCTCCTGTTTAAGTGTCCTGTGAAACCGCTCGTCCTTTCCCTGTGTTTGCGGGTGATATGGCCGGGAATGACTGACTCCGATATCCAGGGCCAATAGCCAGAGCGTGAAGCGAGTCCATTTAGCGTACGGATTACCCCACGGTGTTCCGTTGTCCATTGTTATGCGGTATGGGAGACCATAGACCCTAAACACGTTAGACAAGTGTTCTTTGGTCTCTTCGTATGTCTGGGTTTTGGTAATACAAATGCCAAGAGAATAGCGGGAATGGTCATCAAGTACGGTAAGTGCATGTCCGTGACTGTCCCGAGTGCCTATCGGCCCTTTAAAATCGATTTGCCATAAGTCATTCGGATGTTCGTGTTCAAAGCGCTGCCAGTTTGGTTTAGCCGGACTAAAGCTTGTTTTAAGCAAGTCGTTTCGCCGCAGAATTTCGGTGATAGTACTGACTGCAGGTAAACCTGTCACTCCGATATTTTCCAGTCTACGTTTTAACTTCCGCGCTCCCCATTCAGGATGTTGCTGGCGTTCTTTGATTATTAGTAATTCAATATCGGATGAGGTTTGTAACGGGCTGTGATGAGGTCGGCGGGGGCGGTCATTAAACGACTCCTGATTGTTCGCCCTGGCTACCCACTTATAACCGGTTTTCCTGCTAATACTGAACCGTCGGCATAGCTCACTGAAATTAGTGCCGGGCTGAGCTGCGAGTAATACAAACTCTTCTCTTAGTTTCATGGTTAACTTCTCATTCCAGGGCATTCCGTATTCCTCAATAGGGAGAATGCCATTAGCTTAAGTTGTTACCCATGTATCCGAACAGTTTGTAACCCATGTCTCCGGTCTATACAAATGCGCGCCCCCTCTGGACTCCCCCCGCACTCCCGGCATCACACTGAATCTTCAAGCTTACCGCCAATGTGAACGTCACCGCCGTGGAAGGGCCATCCATGGC
>JBNKEN010000426.1:0-25392 GCA_050288805.1 Pseudoalteromonas sp. | reverse complement strand
TCGTCGATGGAAATAGATATTCCCAACGCCTTGATCTGGTGGAGCTGGCTGATGGCCGCTTCCACATCGCCCATCAGCATACTTTCCGTCAATTCCAGATGAAGCTGTTCGGCCTTGATCCCTGACTCGCTGATTGCGCTCGACAGCACGGCTATCAGGTTGGCGTCCTGGAACTGCCGCGCCGACAGATTAATAGAGATATTGCTGCCACGTCCTTGCAACCCTTGGCGCATCGCAAACGAGCAAGCCTCTCGAATAACCCATTCGCCGAGTTCGACTATCATACCCGTCGCTTCGGCGATGGGCACGAATTTAGTGGGCGGTATCGCGCCCTGAGACGGGTGGAACCAGCGGATCAGAGCCTCATAGCCCACCACTTTATTGCTTCGGCAATCGACCTGCGGCTGATAATAAAGCGCAAACTGCCCCTCTTTTATACCCTGGCGCAACTCGTTCTCGATAAACAAACGTTCATTGGCCGCTGCATTGAGTTCCTGGCTGTAGAAATGGAAGGTATTACGTCCCTTCGCCTTGGCTTCATACATGGCAAGATCCGCATGCTTGAGCAGTTGATCTTCTTCTTTGCTGTCATCCGGCGCCATGGTAATACCGATACTGGCGCTGATGATCACCTCGTTGTTGCCGAGCAGAATGGGTTTGCTCAGGGTTTGCTGAATGGTATGAGCAACATCCTGCGCTTGCTCGTGACTGTTGATACCGGAAAGCAAGACGGCAAATTCATCCCCGCCCAGACGCGCAACCGTGTCTTCGGTCCTTAGCCTGTTCTTCAGGCGGTTTGCCACTTCAACCAGCAGCTGGTCACCGGCATCATGGCCCAAGGTATCGTTGATCCGTTTAAATTCATCGAGGTCAAAATAGAAAAGGGCAAACGAATAGTGTCCCCGGTCCGCAAGCGCCATCGATTTCCTCAGCTGCATGCGGAAGAAGGTGCGGTTAGCAAGGCCGGTCAGGGTGTCGAAGTAGGCCAGTTGCTCCATCTTACGTTGGCTTTCTTTGACAAATGAAATGTCCTGGGCGGAGGCCACATAACTGCTGATTTCACCGCTCGGTTCACGAATCGGCGAAATACTCAGCGACACCCAAATCGGTGTGGATGAATTGCTCTGCAGCATGGTATCGCCGCGCCAATAGTGGCGACTACGCAGATCGATGTCGATATCTTCAATCAGCATCGCCATGTCGGTTGCTATGATACTGAGCAGCTCGAAATTAACGAAATGCCCGGCATCGAACCCGGTCATTTCGATCATTTTCGGGTTTACGTATTCGATCATGAATTGATCGTTGGTGATCACCACGCCCGTACCGGAGAATTCCACCGCCTTGGACAAGCGGTTTGCCGCCTTTTCGGCCACTTCTTTTTCGGTAATGCGCTGGTTCAAACCGTCGATAAGTTTACGGATTTCTATGGCCATATCCTTAAATGAGCCATTTAAGGTGCCGATTTCGTCTTTGTTTTCTTCCGGAAATTCGACATGCAGGTTTCCCTTACCGAAGTTGGTAACCGCATTGACCAGCAGGTGAATACGCCGCAACACCAGCTGATAAAGCGCCTGATGCAGCAGCAGAGCGACCAAAATAGCATACAGGATAAACAGTCCGAAGAATTTGACCTTAAGCTCTTCCAGCGCGGAAAGCGCAGAGGAACGCTTCTTGTATATCCCCACGTACCAGTTAAGCCCTTCCACCTTACGAATGTTGACGATATGAGTTTCGCCGTCCTGAACGAAAGAATCGGCCAACTCCGGTAAATGAAGGCGAATCGTCGCGCTGATCAGGTCTTGCAGATCGTCGGTAACAAAATCCGACGTATTGAGCGGTTTATGCTCCTCTCCGTAGGTCTGGTAAACCTTCATGTTTAATTTCGGATGCGCTAACAGATGGCCGCGGTCATCAAATACGAACATCTGCTGTTCGCCGTCGGTCGGTGGCAGGTAGGAAAGCAAGGTTTCAAGCTCGATATCACTGCCGGTTATGGCGAAAAAATCACCTTCACGGTAAACCGGGGCCAGAATGCTGACCACCCACTTATGCCAGATCTCATCGTAATAGACCGGTGTCCAGACCGCGCCCCTGCTCGGGTTTGATTGCGCGTTTGCTAAATTGACATAATCGGCATTGCTGGAACGGTATTTACTGGGCAAGTCCAGCGCCCAATTGGAAGGAGCGACACGGATAAAGTCGTCTTCGGTGATCAGGTAATAATTAAAGAAATCCTGGATTAAGGTAGGGGAAATGATTTTCCAAAGGGATTCAGAGCGCTCGATCAGTTCCCGGTAAAACGCATTGTCCTTTTCAACCGGCAATAATGCGGCCGAAAGCCCGTCGCTTGATACGCTGCGCAACACCTCGTCGTCCGAACTCAACATGGCATTGCCGCTGCCCTTGAGTTCGCTTTCCTTACCGAACAACTGTTCGATAACCACGCCGTTGGCCTGCTCGGCAATGCGCTTTTTAGTTTCTATAATTTCGTTAAACTGGCTGATAAAGCGCAGGCTGGAATGCTTTAACCCCTCATGCTCTTCAAAGATGAGTTGCTTTTGCTCTGATTTCAACATCAACGCAGCCGCACACACACCGGCGATCAGACAGATAGCCGATATCAGTGCAGACAGCTTGATGCTGAGCGAATGGATGCCAAAACGGGATGGCGGGCGTCTGTACCCCACAATAAGACCTTTGGACCAGATACGTTGTTATTATTGTTAGCTATTGTTGAAGAATATAACAGCCCGGCAGTAAATTGATAAGCTTTTTAACCAGATAAAGTCACGATTTGTCCCTAATTTCATAACTTTATCCTATACTATGCGGATAAAAAAGAATCGTTGACATGGGCTACCCGGATTATTTACATTGGTGCTATGAAAACAAATACATTTCGATTTTTCTTTCGCGCATTTTTCCGCCCTTGTTAGGGAGGCGATTTGCTGTTTGTGTGAGAAAAGTCACCGGATACCAAGGCCTCCCGAAGCGGAGGCCTTTTTTATTGCGATTAAAGCTCCCGGCTCGCCGGGGATCACTGGGAATGAGGAAACCACTATGACAACAACCGCGCTCGACGCCCTGCGCCAGGACATCAACGAAATCGATGCCGAATTGCTGGTATTGCTGGCAAAACGCCGCCGTATCAGCCACAGCGTTGTGGAATACAAGATAGCCCACAACAAACCCATTCGTGACGAAGCCCGTGAACAGGCTCTGCTGGAAAAACTGATCTCCTATGGAAGGTCGCTTGGACTGGATGCCTACTACATCAACAACGTTTTCCAAACTATCCTGGAAGACTCCGTCCTGCACCAGCAGGCCATGCTACAGCATAACCTCAATCCGGAGTTGCTCGGCGATACCCACAGGGTCGCCTACCTCGGTGGACAGGGTTCATACAGCCAGTTGGCATGCCACAAGTATTTCAGCCGCCGTCCCGGCAAACTGATCGAACTCGGATGCAGTCGCTTTGACGAAATCACCGGCATGGTAGAAAAAGGCCAGGCGGATTTCGGCCTGTTGCCGATAGAAAACACCAGTTCAGGCAGTATCAACGAGGTCTTCGACCTGCTGCAACACGCCCAGGTATCCATCGTCGGCGAGTTGACACACAGTGTCGAACACTGCCTGCTGGCTCTTCCGGATACCAAACTGGAAGAAATCACCAAGCTCTATGGCCACCCTCAGCCGTTTGCCCAATGCAGCCGCTTTATTCAGGAACTCGGTCAGGTTCAGTTGGAAAACTGTGACTCGACCTCAAGCGCCTTGCAACAGGCACTGGCCACTCAAGGAAGCGCGGCGATAGGTTCCGCCCAGGCGGGTAAAAACATCGGCCTGGAGGTATTGAGAAGCGGACTCGCAAACCAAAAGGAAAACCACAGTCGCTTTATCGTCGTGGCCCGTAAGGCAATGCAGGTCTCCAACCAGATCCCGACCAAAACCAGTCTGATCATGGCCACCAAGCAAACTGCAGGCGCCCTCGCCGACGCCCTGATGATCTTCAAACAACACGCGATTAATCTGGTAAAACTGGAATCACGCCCGGTGCCTGGCAATCCGTGGGAAGAGGTATTTTACATCGACCTCGAAGCGAATCTGGCCGCTTCGCACGTCAAGAAAGCGCTGGAAGAGCTGAAAGACGTAACCGAATACGTGCGCATTCTCGGCTGCTACCCGAGTGAATCAATGAAAGCGGTTAAGCCTCGCGACAATTAAAAAAAGGGCCTGAGCCCTTTTTAATCCAACACCTTGGCATCATTGGCCTTGTTTAGCAGTGCCCTGCTTTGAGTAAGGAAGTGCTCACTGGCATCTGAGAAAAACGCTTTGGCCTTTTCAAATCCGGCCATCAGGCCTTCCTTATCACCCTTCCTGAGCAGCGCCAGCGTTTCGCTGAAGGTTTGCTGATAGGATCCCAGCAGACTTTCAACGTCTTCAAACTGGGCCAGCATGATATCCGAGTACAATTCGGGGCTTTGTGCAAACAGGCGGCCCACCATCATCAGTTCAAGCTGGTAGATGGGTGAAGAGCAGTCGCGGATCTCCTGCAGACTATGTGGCTGCCGTGCCAGAAACTGCCCGTAGACAAAGGTGGTCAGGTGGCGCATTACCTGAATGATCTGCATCGCCTCGTCATGTTTTTTCGCATCCATCTCAACCAGCTGGCATCCCCACACCCTAAGTTGTTCAAGCAAAAGACCCGCCACGTCTCTATCACGCCCCTGACATACAACGACGGTCTGTTTAACCCAGTGGCTGATGTCCGGGCCGAACATCGGATGAAGTCCAAGCACCGGGCCCGGGTGTTTGTCGAGCAGAGTTTTTAGCGGCGTTTGTTTGACCGAGGTAATATCGACAAGCAGGCAATCTGGCGCCAGTTCAGGCAGGCTTGTAACAACGGTATCGACCGCGTTGATAGGTACGCTGATCAGCACCAGCCTGGCCCCTTGCAAGAGTTTTTCCGCCTGACCGGCTTCCTGCTCTTCGCGATCGAGGATCCTTACCTCAAGGCCCGAGCGTTGAAATTGTCGTGCAAATAAACGCCCCATGGCGCCGCGTCCGCCGACGATAACCACGGGAGACAGCTCTGGCGCCACACAGGCGAGTTCCGATTGCTGGTTCTGATAGGCTTCGCGCATCATGCGGCGCAAAATATCTTCCACCAGGTCGGGGTTCACTCCCTGTTGTTCCGCTTCAGCTCGCCTGTCGGCAATAAGCATGGCTTCCCTGTCCGGCGCATGCAACGGGGAACCATACCTTTGCTTCACTTTTCCGACTCGCTCGGTCAAGGCTCTTCGCCGCGCCAGCAGACTCACCAACTCGGCATCGCAGCGATCGATCCCGTCTCTTAATTCGGCCAACTCTCTGTCTTCGGACATAGTGTAAACTTATATATACATCAGTAAAGAAAACGATACGACAATACTAACAAGATACGAAGGAAGGTGAAAGGGAGAAAAAGGATAAGTTATTACAGAAACGAAAACGGGCCGAAACCCGAAGGCGTCGACCCGTTTTGTTGCGTTGGTAAAACGCGACGTATTAGTTGAGTTTCTCTTTAATACGTGCAGACTTACCAGAACGCTCACGCAAGTAGTAAAGTTTCGCGCGACGTACTGCACCGCGACGCTTCACTGTGATGCTGTCGATAAGAGGGCTGTGCGTTTGGAATACACGCTCAACGCCTTCACCGCTCGAGATTTTACGAACAGTGAATGCAGAGTGCAGACCACGGTTACGCTTAGCGATTACAACACCTTCAAAGGCCTGCAGACGCTCTTTGTTACCCTCTTTTACACGTACCTGTACAACTACTGTGTCACCAGCGCCGAACGCAGGTACGTCTTGCTTAAGCTGTTCAGCTTCAAGCTCTTTGATAATATTTTGGTTTACTTTTGCCATTGTATTTCTCACTTTCCTAGGTGTAACTGTCTTCTAGCCACAAGCTTTTTGCTGTTCCTGCTGAAATTCAGCAAGTAACCTTGCTTGCTCCTCAGTCAGAGCTAGGTTCTGCAACAAGTCTGGACGTCGTTGCCAGGTTCTGCCCAATGACTGCTTAAGCCGCCATTTGGCAATTTCCTTGTGGTTTCCGCTGAGTAATACAGCAGGCACCTGTTTGCCGTCCAATATTTCTGGCCGTGTATAATGAGGGCAGTCCAGCAGACCGTCGGAAAACGAATCCTGCTCGGCCGATTGGTTGTGTCCCAACACGCCCGGCACCAATCGCGCAACAGCGTCGATCAATGTCATGGCGGGCAGTTCACCCCCACTCAATATAAAATCACCGATGGACCATTCTTCGTCCACATATGACTCTATAATCCGCTCATCAATACCTTCGTAGCGACCAGCTACTAAAATCAACTTTTCGCATTGAGCAAGCTCTTCTGCGCCCCGTTGTTCTAGCTTACGCCCTTGCGGGGACATATAAATTACCTTAGCACCCTCGCCCGCTTCCGCTTTGGCGTCCTGTATGGCCTGCTTCAATGGTTCAACCATCATCAACATGCCGGGGCCGCCGCCGTAGGGACGATCGTCAACGGTCCTATGCTTATCAAGCGCATAGTCTCGCGGGTTCCAGCAATGAAAATCGATCAAGCCGTTTTTCACTGCCCGACCTGTGACCCCTTGCTTTGTAATGGCGTCAAACATATCTGGAAAGAGGCTTATCACCCCTACCCATAATGCCGGTTGCTTCATTAAAAACCCGGATCCCAGTCTACGGTAATTTTCCGAGCTTCATGTTCCACCCCCTTGATGACCGAATCGGTCAGGAAAGGGATCAAACGCTCGGTTTGGCCAAATGC
Organism: Pseudoalteromonas sp.; assembly: GCA_050288805.1. Classification (GTDB taxonomy): domain Bacteria; phylum Pseudomonadota; class Gammaproteobacteria; order Enterobacterales; family Alteromonadaceae; genus Pseudoalteromonas. The sequence continues at coordinate 18,580 of JBNKEN010000426.1, read as the reverse complement.
ATCTTTGCTGTTTGCTTTCACAACCAGCACATCATTTGAGCCTGTCTCCATCAAGTCATCGACAACGCCCAGGTCGTAACCCTGTTCGGTTACTACGGACATGCCGATGAGATCTCGCCAATAGAACTCCCCGTCGGGAAGTTCCGGAAGCTGCGCCGCATCAACGGAAATTTCGGCATTGGTCAATGCCACTGCCTGGTCTCTGTCGTTTACTTGCGCAAACTTGGCGATAAACCCCTTGCTGTGGCGACGCCAGTCGACCACTTCGAGGGTTTGCCATTTACCTTGTTGCCCTATCAACCACGGGCTGAAATCGAAGATCCCTGCGGGATCATCAGTAAATGAATGTACCTTAAGCCAGCCCTTAATGCCGTAAGGGGCACCAAGCTTACCTACTACAATAAAGGTTTGTTCCTGACTCATGGTTACACTTACGCCTATTAAGCCGCTTTACGAGCGTCTTTAACCAGCTTAGCTACGCGATCTGTCAGAGACGCGCCTTGACCTACCCAGTGTTCAACACGGGCAAGATCCAGACGAATTTTCTCTTCCTGACCTGCAGCAATCGGGTTAAAGAAACCTACTTTCTCGATGAAACGACCGTCACGCGAGAAACGGCTATCCGCAACCACAATTTGATAGAAAGGACGCTTTTTAGCGCCACCACGTTGCAAACGAATAGTTACCATACCGTCCTCTAATATAGATTGACTGTTTTCATTAATAAGAGTTTACCTCCCAGATGGGAAGCCGGGGAATTGTACGGGTTTTTAGCAAAAATGCAAGTCAGAACGCGGTTTAAATCGTACTTTAGTTAGTCAACAGCTGATCTGCGCTGTGTCGTTGCGGAAGCATAAATATAAAAAAGAGGCCTTAGCCTCTTCTTTATATTCAACTTAAAACTTAGGTCCGCCCATCATGCCCGGCGGCATCATGCCCTTCATGCTGCGCATCATTTTCATCAGGCCTCCGCCTTTCATTTTCTTCATCATCTTCTGCATCTGGGTAAACTGCTTCAGCAACTTGTTGACGTCCTGCACCTGGGTGCCGGAACCGGCCGCGATACGTTTTTTACGCGACCCCTTGATGATTTCCGGGCGCTCACGCTCTTTTGGCGTCATGGAGCTGATGATGGCTTCCATTTGGGTAAAGGTTTTATCGCCCATCTGGTCTTTCACCGCGTCCGGCAGGTTAGCCATACCCGGCAGCTTGTTCAGCATATTCATCATGCCGCCCATGTTTTTCATCTGGCGCAGCTGCTCAGCAAAATCTTCCAGGGTAAAGCCGTCGCCCTTAAGCACCTTGTTGGCAACCTTGGCGGCTTTTTCCTTGTCGACCTTCATTTCCACTTCTTCGATGAGCGACAACACGTCGCCCATGCCCAAGATCCGTGATGCGACGCGATCAGGGTAGAAAGGTTCCAACGCATCGGTACGTTCACCGACACCGATAAACTTAATCGGTTTTCCGGTGATGTGGCGGATCGAGAGCGCCGCGCCGCCGCGGGCATCACCGTCGGTTTTGGTCAGGATCACACCGGTGAGCGGCAGGGCCTCATCAAAGGCCTTAGCGGTATTGGCGGCATCCTGGCCGGTCATGGAGTCGACTACAAACAGGGTTTCAACCGGCTTGATAGCCGCATGCAGCGCCTTGATTTCATCCATCATTTCGCCGTCTACGTGAAGACGACCCGCGGTATCCACCAGCACGACATCAATGAACTTTTTCTTGGCGTGGCCGATGGCGCCCTCGGCGATATCAACCGGCTTTTGCGACACGTCACTCGGGAAGAACTCAACGCCCACTTCACCCGCCAGGGTTTCAAGCTGCTTGATAGCGGCCGGACGGTATACGTCGGCACTCACTACCAGCACGGATTTTTTCTTGCGCTCTTTTAGAAACTTCGCCAGTTTAGCGACACTGGTGGTTTTACCGGCACCTTGCAGACCGGCCATCATCACGATTGCCGGCGGCTGGGCAGCGAGGTTTAATTCCTCGTTCGACTCGCCCATGGCCTTTTCCAGCTCTTCGCGTACGATTTTTATAAAAACCTGACCCGGGCTCAGGCTTTTAGTCACCTCAACACCGACCGCGCGCTCTTTAACCTGTTTAACGAACTCTCGCACAACGGCCAAGGCAACGTCCGCTTCAAGCAACGCCATGCGCACTTCACGCAGGGTATCTTTGATGTTGTCTTCGGTCAGACGGCCACGGCCGCTGATATTCTTTAGGGTTTTACCTAAGCGTTCCTGGAGGTTCTCAAACATTGAACGGATCCGTTTATTTCTATACTAATGAGCGCGATTATAACTGAATAAGGGGCGGCGAATACAGAGCCGAAGGGGCTATTTAACAGTTTCTTTTCATCTCCCCTATGCAACCGTGCCTGCTTAAAATACAATAACTCTATAAAGATGATGCACTTTTTAATAACTAATAAAAGGCCCGTGGCTTACTCACTATGTTAATAACCAGTCTTACCCTTATCGCCTGTTTTCTCTATCTGGCCGTTACCGGACATGTGTTGTCACGTTTATTCCACCAACAGGGGCCGAACCAGAAACTGACTATTATCCTGAGCACCCTGGCGATTCTCACCCATATGCTGTTGCTGGTGAATTCCGTCTTTACCGCACGTGGCGAAGATCTGAGTTTTATTAACGTGTCGCTGCTGACCTGTTGGGTTATCGTGGTCGCCGTGACCGCCGTCTCGCTGAAGTTTCCTGCAACCCTGCTGCTGCCGGTTGTGTACGGTTTCGCCGCCCTGTTGCTGATTGCCAGCCTGTTTATGCCGCATCATGTGCTGCTCGAGAGCTTGAATCTGGAGGTTGGCCTGGTGACGCATGTTTCCCTGTCTCTGTTGGCCTATTGCGTGCTTATCATTGCCACCCTCTATGCCATCCAGTTTTATTTCATCGACAAACGCCTTAAGAACAAAGATCTGGCCATCGTTCGTAGCCACCTGCCGCCGCTGATGCAGGTAGAGCAACAGCTTTACCAGCTGGTAACCTTGGGCTCCGCATTACTGACCTTGGCCATCCTTTCCGGCTTCGTGTTTCTGGACGGCATGTTGGGCAAGCAGTTTATCCATAAAACCGTGCTCTCCATTATTGCATGGGGCATTTTCGTTGCCGTCGCATGGGGACATAAATTCCGCGGCTGGCGTGGAAGAAGCTCGGTTTTTACCACCATGGTCGGTGCTTTTATTCTCACCCTCGCCTACTTCGGCAGCCGCTTTGTCCAGGAAGTGATCCTCGAACGCTTTTAGCATAAGGTCGGTTTTTCTTGACTGAAAGCAGGCACAAAGGCTTAATATACGTTCATTAATAACAAAGGTATCCTTCATTGGACGACATATCGACGAGTACCTTATTCCTGATCTTAGGGGTATTGGTATTTCTATCTGCATACTTTTCCAGCTCCGAAACGGGCATGATGTCGATAAACAAATATCGATTACGCCACCTAGAAAAAGAAAATCACCTCGGAGCCAAGCGCGTCAGCAAACTTCTTCAACGCCCCGACCGCCTGATTGGCTTGATCCTGATAGGCAACAACCTGGTCAATATCGCCGCTTCATCGGTGGCAACCATCATAGGCATCCGCCTTTTCGGCGATGTGGTCGGCCTGGCCGTAGCCACCTTCGGACTGACCTTTATCCTGCTGATTTTCGCCGAAGTGACGCCAAAGACACTGGCGGCGCTGTACCCCGAAAAAGTTGCGTTCCCCAGCTCCTTTATTCTGAAATACCTGTTGAAGGTAACCTTGCCCTTGGTTGTTTCCCTGAACTGGATTACCAACGGTATGCTGCGTCTGTTTGGCATCAGTCCACAGCAGATCGAAGAGCACAGCCTGAGCAAGGAAGAGCTGAAAACCGTGGTGAACGAATCGGGAGCGCTTATCCCGGACCGTCACCAGAATATGCTGGTCTCCATCCTGGATCTTGAACACGTTACCGTTGAAGACATCATGATCCCGCGCAGCGAAATCAACGCCATCGACATTAACGATGACTGGAAAGACATCAGCAAACAGCTGACAAACGCCCAGCACACCCGGGTGCTGCTCTATCGCGATCAAATTGACGATGCGGTCGGTTTTATTCATGCGCGGGACGCACTACGCCTTCTCACCCGTGAACAATTCGATAAGCCGTCGCTGCTGCGTGCGGTACGGGAAATTTACTACATCCCCGAAAGCACCTCCCTGAATACTCAGCTGCTCAAGTTCCAGCAAAGCAAGGAGCGCATCGGCCTGGTAGTGGATGAATACGGCGATATTCAGGGCCTGGTGACGCTTGAAGACATACTCGAAGAAGTCGTCGGCGACTTCACCACCACGCAAAGCCGTGCCCCGAGCGAGGAAGTGGATCAACAGGAAGACGGCTCGGTGCTGGTTGACGGCAGTGCCAATATTCGCGATCTCAATAAAGAGATGGGCTGGGAGTTTCCTATCGACGGCCCGAAAACCTTGAGCGGTCTGATTGTCGAGCACTTGGAAGACATTCCGGAAAGTAACCTGAGCCTGCGTATCGCCGGTTATCCGATTGAGGTGATGGAAGTCAAAGAGAACATGATTAAGCTGGTCAGGATCCTGCCTGACAAGCGTAAAGCCGACTAGAAAACGGGGCATATGCCCCGTTTTTTATTTAAATCAGCAGTCCTGCATTCCCGCTTAAAAGAACAGCCGTTCAAACCAGTTCTTATCAAGATCCGCTTCACAGCGCTTAAGCTGGGTGCCATAGCGGCTGGCCCTGTGTTTGACCTTGTTGGCCGCTGCCATCAGCCATTTCTTGCTGCGATAGCTTTTATTTTTATAGCCTCCCCAACCTTCATGATAGTTGAGGTATTGGGCATAGGCGTCCCACTTGGACACGCCGTTTATCTTGTGAGTCTTATAAACGAACCAGCCCATAAAATCGATGGCGTCGGCAAAATCATCCCTGTCGGCCCCGCTGTTGCCCGATTCCCGGATATAGTCGTCCCAAGTCATGGTTTTGGCTTGAGAATAGCCGTAGGCGTCACTGGCGCGTCCTATGGGTATGACCCAGAGGAAGTATTCCATGGGTGGCTGTGCATCGTCCTTGAAGGAACTTTCCTGAAACATCATGCTCATCAGTACGTGTTTCGGCGAGCCCCATTTTTCCTGGGCATCCTTGGCGTCGAAATACCAATCCTGTTTTTCTTTAAAAATTGCACAAAGATCATTAGGTTGCTGCGGCGGTGCGGTCGCACAACCGGATAGGGCGAGAGCGAAACTTAAGGTCAGAATGTTTTTTTTCATTTTTTTCGAACTTTCTTTGAACTTTTCATTTTCACCCCGGTCTGATATTACGAATGCAGTAGTTTAGCATTGTTTCATCCCTGAAGAATCTTTTACGCAGCTCCCCCAGAGCTGCGTTTTTTTATTGTTTGAAATAGGCATCCAGAAAAGCGGTAAAGCTTACTTGGTCTGCCTCTTCAATTTGCTTCTGGCGCTCGAAAGACTCTTTGGCTTCCTGTTCCAGCTCGTCACGCGTGAAATGCTCGAAAGGTTTCTCCGTCAACTCAGCCTTGTACTTCCGACCCAATTCAAGGGAATACACGCCGTTATCTTTTCCTGAGGATAGCATGGCCCCCAGATAGCGACCCGAAAGAGTTTGTTCAGGATCTTCCAGCCACGCCGCCAGCTCATTAATGCTGCCCAGGTACGCGTTGCCGCCATAGGCTGAATCCATATAGCTGGCCACCTTCCTCAGCTCAGAGAAAATTTCTTCACCCCAACGTTTGAGTGAGACCTCCTCACCGCCTCGCTGCAAAGTCAAACCTGGCCTGCGTCCTTCGTTGACGACTCGCTGCAGATTACTTTGGCTCTGACATTGCTCCTGCCAGCTCATAGCCGGTGATCCCTTCAATAAACAGGCAGTCAGGAATACGTCGAGAAAACGGATCTGCATCAGGTCGATACCGGTATCGGCAAACGGATTCACATCCAGGGCACGGACCTCTATGTATTCGATGCCGCCGCGCAACAGCGATTCGCTGGGGGTTTCCCCCGAATGGCCGTTACGTTTAGGGCGGATCGGCGAGTAAAACTCGTTTTCAATCTGCAAAATATTCTTGTTTAATTGCTGCGGCGACTCGGCACGATAGTCATCCAGGTGCTGATATAGTTCTGAACGCGTATTGATGGCGCTTTTCAGCCCCGCCACATATTCATCCAGCGAATTGTACATGACACGTAGCGCCGACTGGGCGCTGTTGGTATAACCTAAATCGCCGAGGCGCAGTGCCGTGCCATAGGGCAGATAGAGCGTACCCTTGCCATGACGAGCGAATTCTTCGCGCCTTTTCTCGTCTTTTAGAAATGATGCGCACAACGCAGGGGAAGCACCGAATAGATAGCTGATAAGCCAGAGTTCTCGCTTGAAGTTGCGGATAAGACCCAAATAGCCGTCGGAAATATAGGCTTGCAGCGGACGTTCGTCGCCGTTTATTGCGGCCAGTGAGCGCCAGAAACTTTCCGGGAACGACAGGTTGAAGTGCACCCCGGCAATGGCCTGCATCATGCTGCCGTAGCGGTTTTTAAGGCCCAAACGATAGAGTGATTTCATCTTGCCGCTGTTGGAATGACCGTAGCAGGCGATGCGTATTTCTTCTTCATCGGTGATATAACACGGCATGCTGGCAGGCCACATAACCTCGTCGCCCATCTGTGACAGCGTAAACTTTTGCAGGTCACTGAGCTGGGCCAGGGTTTCTTCAGCCGAGGTACTGACGGGAGTGATATATTCCAGCAGGGATTCGGAAAAGTCCGTGGTGATGTAGCGATTGGTCAACGCTGAACCGGCCCCCACAGGGTGGTCCGTTTGCGACAGGTGACCGCTGACATTGGTTCGCAGCGCTTCTCGTTCAATGCCGCGCTTAATCCCTTTAATTGACCCGATATGCGAGGCCGATGATAACGCCTCAAGCGTCATTTCTAACTGTTGTGAAATCAAAAAATACTTCCTCGAAGCGCCTGTCCTGATGCCATCTTTATGGGGTCATGTTAGTCATTCTCAAGGTCGATGTTAAGAAAAGAAATAGATCTTTTTGTTTCAGAGTGCAGCCGATACACGCGAAACCGAGCCGCAACCATGGGACAGGAGATATTCACAAACAATTTCACATGGTTCCGGGCAAATGCCAAACACCGGGTAAATAAAAAACCCACCCCGCGAAACGAGATGGGTTTTCCTGAGGTTTTGTTAACGCTTTCCGAATATAAGCCCGTTTTCGTCCGCGTTGATGGTGATCACGTCACCGCTGCTGTACTCCCCGGCCAGCAGCTTTTGCGCCAGCGGGTTTTCAATATACTGTTGTACCGCACGTTTCAAAGGGCGGGCGCCGAATACCGGATCGAACCCGCTCTCTGCCAGTTTGGCCATGGCCGCATCGCTGATCTCGAGAATAAAGCCCTTCTCGGTCAGGCGTTCGCGCAGTTTTTCCAGCTGAATTTCCGCTATCTGCTGGATATGGCCACCGGTCAACGGATGGAATACCACGGTTTCATCGATACGGTTCAGGAACTCGGGGCGGAACTGGTTCGCCAGCACACCCATGACCTTTTCTTTTAGGGTTGCATAATCGTTGCTGCCCGCCTGCTCCTGAATGATATCCGAGCCGAGGTTTGAGGTCATGATCACCACGGTGTTTTTAAAATCCACCGTACGCCCCTGACCGTCGGTCAAACGACCGTCATCCAGTACCTGCAGCAGAATATTAAACACGTCAGGATGCGCCTTTTCCACCTCGTCCAACAGGATCACCGAATAAGGCTTACGGCGCACCGCTTCGGTCAGGTAACCGCCTTCCTCGTAGCCGACGTAACCCGGAGGCGCACCGACTAAGCGGGCCACCGAATGCTTCTCCATAAATTCCGACATATCGATGCGCACCATGGCTTCTTCGGTATCGAACATAAAGCTCGCGAGCGCCTTGGTCAGCTCGGTTTTACCCACCCCGGTCGGGCCGAGGAACAGAAACGAGCCGATAGGCCGATTTGGATCGGCAAGGCCGGCGCGTGAACGGCGAATGGCGTTGGCCACGGCCGTTACCGCCTCATCCTGGCCGATCACCTTGGTATGTAACTTATCTTCCATCTCCAGCAGCTTTTCCCGCTCACCCTGAAGCATCTTGGCGACAGGAATACCGGTCCAACGCGAAAGAATTTCGGCAATTTCGTCTTCACCCACTTGGTTGCGTAGCAAACTCATTTCCTGCATTTCCGCCTGAGAGGCGAGATCCAGTTTGCGTTCCAGTTCGGGTATACGGCCGTACTGGAGTTCGGACATCCGCTGCAGATCACCGGCGCGGCGCGCCACTTCAAGATCAAGGCGTGCCTGCTCCAGTTCGCCCTTGATCACCTGGGTGCCCTGCAAGGAGGCCTTTTCCGCATTCCATACCTCGTCCAGCTCGCGGTATTGCTCATCCAGTTCGGCGATCAGTTCCTGCATTTCCTGGCGCCGTTTCTGGCTGGCTTCATCCTTTTCCTTGGCAAGGGCGTTGTCTTCCAGTTTCAGTTGGATAATACGGCGCTCCAGCTTATCGAGCTGCTCCGGTTTGGAATCGATCTGCAATCGAATAGAAGAGCCCGCTTCGTCTATCAGGTCAATGGCCTTATCCGGCAGCTGACGGTCGCTGATATAGCGATGCGACAGGTTTGCCGCGGCAACAATGGCCGGATCCGTGATATCGACACTGTGGTGCAGTTCGTATCGCTCTTTCAACCCCCGCAAAATTGCGATGGTGTCTTCGACGCTGGGTTCGTCCACCAGCACCTTTTGAAAACGGCGCTCAAGCGCAGCGTCTTTCTCAATATACTGGCGATATTCGTCAAGGGTGGTAGCACCCACGCAATGTAGTTCACCACGCGCCAGGGCCGGTTTCAGCATATTACCCGCGTCCATGGCCCCTTCGGTTTTACCGGCACCTACCATGGTATGGATTTCATCGATAAAGAGGATCACCTGGCCCTCTTCCTTCGCCAGCTCGTTGAGCACTGATTTCAGGCGCTCCTCAAACTCGCCGCGATATTTGGCCCCGGCCACCAGCGACCCCATATCCAGCGACAATACCCGCTTGTTTTTCAGCCCCTCGGGCACTTCACCGTTCACGATACGCTGCGCGAGACCTTCCACGATGGTGGTTTTACCGACACCGGGCTCACCTATCAGCACAGGGTTGTTCTTGGTGCGACGTTGTAGTACCTGAATGGTACGGCGGATCTCGTCGTCGCGCCCAATCACGGGATCTAATTTGCCCTGCTCGGCACGCTCGGTGAGATCGATGGTAAACTTTTCCAGCGCCTGGCGGGTTTCTTCGGCATTCGGGTCGTCGACCTTCTGGCCGCCACGGATCGCGTCGATGGCCTTTTCAATCTTTTCCGGCGTGATATTCAGCACCTTGAAAATATCGCCCAAGGGCCCCTTGTCTTCACAGGCCGCGAGCACAAACAGTTCGCTGGAAATGTATTTGTCCTTGCGTTTCTGGGCGTATTTGTCGCACAGGTTGATCAGGGAGATCAGGTTATTGGAAAGCTGGACGTCGCCGCCAACGCCTTCAACCTTAAACAGCTTTTCTATCGCCTGGGAGAGCTTAGTGTTGAGCTCATCGGCACTGACGCCCGCTTGTGCCAGCAGTGCCCGCACGCTGGAACCGGTTTGCTGCAGCAACGCATACATAAGATGAACGGGTTCAATAAACTGGTGATCCCGGCCCAACGCGAGAGACTGCGCATCAGAAAGCGCAGATTGGAATTTGCTGGTAAATCTGTCTAAACGCATCGTTCAATATCCAAGTAAAAAACATCATTGGTTAATAAATGGGTATGAATACAGACTAGTTCAAGAGGCAACGGATGCGAGTGAAATATTTTATGATTTAAATCAAATAGGTAAGTTTAGATAAAAAGTGGCCCTAACGGCGCCAAATCAGAGTTGCCATGCGTCCGGTACGTCCGTCGCGGCGATAGGAAAAAAATCGGGCCGGATCATCATAGGTACAGAGTCCACCACCGTATATTTTCGTGACGCCCAGCTCCTTAAGACGGATCTGCGCCAGGCGATAGATGTCGGCGAGGTATTTCCCCGCTTCTTCGTCTGCCTGAAAGGCTTCGGAAAATGAGGGAGTTTGACTACAAAATGCCCGTTTCACGTCTTCACCGACCTGAAAGGCCTTCGGCCCGATGGCCGGACCGAACCAGGCGATGAGTGAACTTCTCGGGCTTTGAAAAAGGTCCAGAGTGTTGGCGATCAAGTTATTGGCAATCCCGCGCCAACCGGCGTGAATGGCCGCTACCTCCTTGCCATTCTCATCGGCAATCAGAATGGCCAGGCAATCGGCGGTCATGATCGCCAACGGCTGATTGGGAAGACGACTGTACAGCGCGTCGCCCTGGCGTAATTCACTGACATTGAAATCGTGATCCACTTCGATGACCTGTTCGCCGTGCACCTGTTCCAACCAAACCGGAGGATTAGGCAGATGCGCATGCAGGCGGCTGCGGTTTGTAAGCACATTCGCTTGTTCATCCCCGACATGGAGACCGAGATTTAAACTGTCAAAGGGAGACGCAGACACGCCCCCTATGCGGGTGGTAGAAAGCGCCCCAACCTTATCGTTAAGCGGCCAGTCGGGGGCTATCACGCTCAATAATCCTGATCCGCGTTTTGACGGGTATCTTCGCGCAGCGCTTCGGTCAGCACAACCATGTCTTCCGGCACGGGCGCTTCCCAGGTCATCATCTCGCCGGTAACGGGGTGAACCAACGACAATTTAACCGCATGCAGCGCCTGGCGCTTGAAGTTTCTGAGCTGCTCGAACAACTCAGGGGTCGCATTCTTAGGCGGCCTCGGACGTCCGCCGTAAAGCTGATCGCCTACCAACGGATGGTTAAGATACGCCATATGCACGCGGATTTGGTGAGTACGGCCGGTTTCAAGGCGCAAACGCAGCCTTGTATGGGCACGGAATTTCTCGGCCACGCGATAATGCGTGATCGCAGGTTTGCCCATCTCATGTACCGCCATATGCGTGCGTTTGGTGGCATGACGCCCGATGGCCTTTTCAATCTTGCCGCCGGCTGTCATGGTGCCGTTGCAGATGGCTTCATATTCACGGGTAAAGTTTTCACGTTTTTGCAGCGCCTTTACCAGATGCGTTTGCGCGGGAATCGTCTTGGCAACCACCATGAGTCCCGTGGTGTCCTTATCGAGACGATGGACGATACCGGCCCGCGGTACATTTTTAATTTCCGGGCAATGATGCAGCAAGGCGTTTAATACTGTGCCGTCCGGATTACCTGCGCCAGGGTGCACAACCAGCCCCATGGGCTTGTTGATCACAAGAATGTCGTCATCCTCGTATACGATATTAAGTTCGATATCCTGCGCTTCATATTCCCGGGGCGCTTCGATCTGGGCCTCGATCAGGATAGACTCCCCACCCAGCAGTTTTTCCCTGGGGATGTTCAATACGTCACCGTTAACCTGAACCATATCATCAAGGATCCAGGTTTTTATTCGTGAACGAGAATAATCGGGGAACAATTGGGCCAAGATTTGGTCTAGACGTTTACCGCCGAGTTCGACGGGCACCTCGGCCGTAAGAGATATTTGCTCTGACATTCGTAAGTTTACCTAATTTACCAGTGCAAGCTGTGCCCGACTGGGTTAGAATCGCGTAATTCTGCATAGTTTACTCGGTTTTACCGCCACGGCCTAGCCGAAGACAACGAAGGTAATAAATAAAATGATAAATCTAATTGGGAAACGTGCACTCGTCCTGACCTTAAGCCTTTCATTTCTGGCAGCCTGTTCGTCAGCCCCGGAGCAGGAAGACATAGAACGCGTTCCGAATAAGTCCGCCCAGGCCCTATACGAAGACGCCAAACAAACACTGGATTCCGGGTTATACGCTCGCGCCATCGAGCTGCTCAGCGCGTTGGATTCACGCTATCCGTTCGGCCCCTTTTCTAAGCAGGTTCAGATGGACCTGGTTTTCGCCTACTATCAATCAGGGAATACCGAGCAGGCGCTGGCTACCATCGACCGTTTTATCCGCCTGAATCCAAACCACAAAGATCTCGATTACATGTATTACATGCGCGGCCTATCAAACATCAGGGCCGATGAAAACGCATTTCAGGAATACTTCGGCATCGACCGGGCCGACCGCGATGCCAACCGCACGCGCATTGCATTCGGCGACTTGTCTACCCTGGTAAACAAATATCCGCAGAGCCGCTATGCACCGGAAGCGAAAAAACGCATGGTCTGGCTGCTCAACAAAATGGCGCGCAACGAGCTTAAGGTCGCGAGCTATTACTATGAGCGCGAAGCCTATCTGGCGGCGGCTAACCGGGCCAAATATGTCGTTGAACATTTTTCCCAGAGCAGCTACCTGGATGAGGCATTGGAAGTCATGGCGAAAAGTTACGACAAGCTGGGTTTAAAAGACTTGGCGAAAAATGCTCGCCAGACTTTGGCGCTGAACAAGCGTTAACTGTTTACAGACAATAAAAAGGCGCATTTCGCGCCTTTTTTATTGTCTCTTCGCCGTTAAATCGCGTCTTCATCTTCTTCGCCGGTACGGATACGTATCACGCGCTCAACGTCGGTCACGAATATCTTACCGTCACCAATTTTGCCCGTCTGGGCCGTTTTGACGATAACCTCAATGGCGCGCTCTACATCTTCATCACCCAGCACGATATCAAGCTTCACCTTAGGCAGGAAATCCACCATGTATTCCGCGCCACGATAAAGTTCGGTATGCCCTTTTTGTCGGCCAAACCCCTTCACCTCGCACACCGTCATACCTGTGATCCCGATCTCCGATAATGCCTCTCTTACATCATCAAGTTTGAAAGGTTTAATTATCGCTTCAATTTTTTTCATTTTATTCTCTTGTCATCCTGAGTATGTAGCTGATTTTAGACAATCTACGCCTGATTAGTAAACCACAAAAATTAATGAATAATACACGTAAAGTGTTAGACTAAACTTTATGTTCCAATGATTTTTTCGAATCTTGATGAAAGCAAAAAATAAAGGGTTCACCCTGCTGGAAGTGATGATCGCCATCAGCATAGTCGCCATTTTGGCCTCCATCACCATGTTTAACATGGGTGACACCTACAAAAGAAACAAAGCACAGAACTTCAGCCAGGAATTCAAACACCTGATCCAGTTTGCCCGGACCAAAGCAAAAACAACCGGCGACCCGGTTATTGTGTGTGCCGTAAACAGAGCCGATTTCCATAAAAATTGCCTGGAAAGTTGGTCTAACGGTGTCGTTGTGGCCTATTCCGATATCAACAACAACGGCTTGTATGACGCTGATGAGGACATTCTTTTGCGCACCTTGTCTGAGCTTAGCGACAGCGCAAAGCTCACACATACGGCCGGCGTACGCAGCCTCAGGTTCAGTTCCGAAGGCACATTAGGTGCGGGTCAAAGCGGCAGTTTTATCTACTGCCCCGACAGTTCCAATGATCATAATGTAGAGCTGAGCCTGACCGTTATCGGGATAATCAGGGAACTGGGAAAAACGAACCAGACTTGCGCTTAAAAGAGTCTTTGCTAAATTTAAAAAACCCTTTCTTAACGGGAGGCTTCAAGGATGGAGCATCTTATCAAGGGACTGACTCTCGTAGAACTCTGCATCAGCTTAGCTATCATCAGTATATTGGCTATGGCGGCAGCGCCAAGTTTCAGCACCCTATCGGCGACGAACCGTCGCAGCAACTACCTAAGCGCCCTCAATAACCAGCTTTATTCGGCTCGCAGTTATGCGATTATCAACTCGGAAAATGTCACCGTCTGTCCATTTGACGGGATTCAATGTACGGATACCTGGTCCGGCAACCAGATCATCTTGTTTACTGACCGAAATAAAGATGCGCAGTTGAATGGTAATGAAGCGATTATTCATCTTATCGAGGGAAATAATCTGGCTGACAGGGTAAATTACCCCAGGAGAGCGCTGACCTTTCGCCCCGACGGAGTGCTGAACGGACTTCAAAATGGCAGTTTCGTGTATTGCTCGTCGGTTGGCGAGCTCAACAAACCGGCCAAACTGATTACGGTCTCTCAGCAAGGCCGGGTACGAACAAAGTCGCTGAACAACAAATGCTAGCGCAGTTTTTCTCTGTCTAGCTGGCGAGCTTCCGGATTAGCGAACGTCTGTCCGCGTTCTACACACTGGTAGACCTTGGTAACCGGAAGCGCGGACTTTTGCGGTCGCTCCAGCCCCTCTTTCACGGCGGCTCGGGCAGCTTCTTTTGGGTCATCTTTCGTCACTTCCACATCAACCACCCCCTTGTTGCCACCGACCACATCGACAAAACATTTGTAGTGGTGGAGCTTCGCTTGCGCATCGAAATGCCAGAACAATCCGATTATCGGAATTAACATGTAAATTGCTTTCATCATCTTTTCCAACAGGTGTCTGCACCTGAGGCTCCCGAAACTGTTTTAAGTCCCACTTCATTGATAGAAAAACTGCCGCACTCGGTATCCTTTAACGCGATCCCCGAATTGGGCGTTGCGGTAATGGTAAATGTCCGTCCATTGATAGTTGCACTCAGCCTATACAGATCGTTTTCCGTCAGCGCTGATGGCAGTAAATCCGTGATCGTTGCGGTATAAACCCGGTTGTCGGCAAAGTACTGCTCCTGCTTGCTGGCGGCATCGAGTACAGCGGTCATCGCTACGGCCCGACCGCTCTTTTTCACATGTTCCGTATAACTCGGGTAAGCGATAGCGGCAATAATGCCCACTATCGCGACCGTGATCATCAACTCGATTAAGGTAAAGCCTCTTTGCTTCATAAATTAATTTCCCGATTCCTGCTGATAAATGTACGTTCTGTGAGTTTCAAAACCCAGTTGAGCGCCCTTGGTCCACGTTGGATTACCGTCCTTATCAACGGTGGGGCGGCCATCATCTGTTATTTGCTCGGCGACTTTAACCGTGGTGTTCTCTATGATAGAGAACTGACTCTTACCGTCTGCCGTACTGAAGAAAAGCTGCGGCGTATCGGGAATTCGTCCGGGTATCTCCAACGTATTGAATACTTTGGCACCGTAATGCAGATGCAGGCCGTACAGTTTACCGCCCCCCTGTTCCAGCTTACACAGGGCGTAGTCGGTCGCTTCGTTCGGCGTAAAGGTGGTGAAATAGGCGATGCCTCCGACCACAACCGCTTGCGCCAACGCTTTTTCTTTGGCAGCCAGGTTGTATTGCCAACCTTTATAAGTGGCAAGACTCTTTTCCAACTCAACAAAACCCGTCTGGTCATTTAGCGAAGCAGTAAATGGATCATTGGTAATATCCATCAAATCTGATTTCACCACCACCGTCGGCACCTTATCCCCGGTCAAGGATTCGGTAATTATATGTTCATCGCGGATCATGAAAAGTGCGTTGGATTCGACTCCCCAGCTGGGATGCGCCCGGTTACCGCTGCCTACCAGCACGGCCTCATATGGCGTATCAGAACGTTGGATCTGCGTTGTCGTCATGCCGTTTTCGGTAATGGTGGTCTCTGTCACCTTGCTATAGTAAGTTCTCGCAACAACCGGTTCATAGAAGAAGCGCCGCTGATCGCCTGCGGAGCTTAATTGAGCAAGCTTTACAACGCTCCAATTATCGCTGAAAGGATCGCTTCCCGGCATATCTACCCGCCATACATTACCACCGGTGTCGGAGGCATAAAGCCGGTCTGTGAAACCATCAAAATCGGAATCGATCATGCCAATGCCTCCGGGTACGCTGTCAACCCCGGCATATTGGGTATTGTGGTTTGCACTGCTGGTGATGGCCGGAGTGGTTTTCCATACCAGCGCACCGGTCTCAGCATCGACGATAAAAATACCTCGCCCTGAATTATCTGTGCTGTATGTCTCATTGTCCTTGTTGATGTCGTAACCGCCACCGAAAACAAGCACAGGTTTAGTTCCATTCGCTTTGACAAAGGTCACCTTAGGTTGTGACCAGGTTTGACCAAGCTCAGACATTCCGGGGCTGTTTTGGTCAATTTTCCACATCAGCTTGGGTGATGTCGGTGAGCTGATATCAAAGGCATAATATGAATTACCGCCTCTTCGCATGCCGGTGAACAGCCATACGGTGTCGCTGGCCGTATCGACCAGTCCATTGCCGTTCACGTCGTCAAAGTACATGACCGGCGAGCCATCCATACCATAGACCTTCACCCCGGTCGGATTGGTACGAATCGTATTCAGGTTTGGATAGAGCTCATAGGGAATAAAACTCCATTCTTCCTCAAGCGTCGTGCCGTTATCCTTAAACAGATGGAAACTGCCCGCATTGGTGCCCACGGCTATACGAATACTGCCGTCTTGATAGGCGATGGCCAGCGGCTTGGAGTGCAAAGGATCGCCCATAATGTCGCTGCGCATATCCGTGGTCAGGCTGTCACCGTCATCGTCATCGACATCCAGGCCTCGCACCCAGTTGAAATGCTCGCTCAGCGCGGCTTCCTGAACACCCATATACTGTGCCAGCAAAGCCGCAGAACCGGCTTTTGCTGAGGCGTTAGTCTTAGTGAATTCGGGCATAACGGCCCCAGGTACGTTACCGGCATCCGAATAGATTTTACGGTTGGTCAGGGTCGACAAGACGGCACTAGCGCCCCCTTTTTCCACGTCGTTACCATCTTTTGTGCCATCCAATGTCCAGTAGGTCACGGCATCCACTGAGATGCTGCCATTGCTTTCATTCGACGCGGGCAGGTTATTGCTGTCGACCAACTTGCCGCCGGAAAACTTCAGTTTCTTAACGTTGCCGCCCCAGCGCGCCGTTTCCTGCGGTAAAAACATCGAATAATATACCGAATCCAGCGTTTGGGTACGGTCAAAGTTGTTACTGGCCACCGCGGCAGAGGTAAAGGTACTGCTGACTTTCAAAATGTCATTGATGGTCGCCACCAGCTTGTCGTACAGCTCGTTGGGGTCATCGGTGATAACCGAGTTGCCGCCGCCTGCCTTGGCGGCAGTTTCCAGCAACTCTTTCGCATTCAGGGCCGCATCACCAAATCCGATAGTATGGAGCACCACATTCTGCGTTCCCTCAACGTTAGGACTGACATCGTTTTCATACATCCATTCCGCCAACACCGGAAGATAATTCAAATTAGTTTCACCCGTCTCTGGGTTCACTACCTCCATAGGGCCGTAATCAATGGGCTCGGGAGCCTGCCCTTCCGGCAAATCAGGCTGATTTAATACCGCTACTCGCTCTTTGATCAGCTCATCGGCGGCCTGGTCCAGCGTGGGGCTGCCGTCCGTTACCAGAATAATATGCGCCTGCCGTGCACACCCTTCGCGAAACGGCGTGTTATAGACGCCATCCGTAATAACGCTGGTATCATAGGGCGGCGTATTCCCCTTATAGGCAAAATCGCCACATTCACTGCTGTTACAATCCGTATCGTCATCGCCGAACAGTACCGGGCTGCCGGAAAAATAGCGATAGGCCTCATAGAGGGTTTCGCACAGGGGCGTGTTCGTTTCCGCCTCAATGGACAACACGCTGTCTACCGTCGCCTGGTTGCCCTTGTTGAAACCGGAAATAATGCGCCCGCCGTCTCGAGTATTTTCCGCGGGAAAGTCATAGTTGAATACCATAACCGCGTAATCCCCCACGGGGGCGGTGTTGACCAGCTGGTCCACCGCGCGTTTGGCCGTATCAAGCCGGGTTTCATTGACGGTGTTAAAGATTTGCGCGTGATACCAGCGCAGGTAATTAGGGTGGTAAAGCGTCACGACCTGGGTACCGTCAAATGCGGCCTCGGCGGCGGCGATTTCTGCGTCCGTCGGGGTTCCTTTATGCCCGGTATAAAAGTTGTTTGCCTGTTTGCTGGCGTTATCGATCGGCAGGCCCTGCAACAGGCTGTCGCTCGCCGAATCATAGGTCTTACCGCCGATAGTGATCTTCATGCCCGTGTTGTCAACATACTGGTTGTGAACATCTTCCACACAATCCAGCGCCGATATGGTGTTGGCGCCGCTGTTTTCTTTCAGATCGACCCACTTACCGGTATTTCCCCGGTATTCGTGCTCCCTGATATAGCCGGTAAAAACACCGTATTTAGCGAGCGCCTGACGGGCGGTGTCACAACCGAGCACCGGCATATGAAAACGTTTGGTATCGTCGTTGCTGTCGGTCCGTGGAGGCTCTGAATCGACCCCGAGGCCGATGGTAAAATAGACGAAATCTTCGTTCAGGGAATTATCAAATTGAGACACCACTTCATACGTTGTCCCCGCTTCATAAGGCTCTTTGATCTCAGTTAACCCTCTCATACTACCGGAGTTATCGAAGATAATCATGATCATCGGCTTACTCTCGGGTGTAAACCTGGAATCGCCCACATATAATTCCGTATCGTCCGCGTAGGACTGCCCTACCAGGGTGATCAATGCGGCTGTAGCCAGTACTTTGAAAATATTTACTCTCATCTTTTTTCCTCCAGTTTGCCTTTGCTGGCAAACCCGAAAACCCGTTGCTTAGTTGGCGACTTCCTGGGCGATA
>JBNKEN010000425.1:0-14090 GCA_050288805.1 Pseudoalteromonas sp. | reverse complement strand
CCAGGGTGAAATCGAAAAAGCCGAGCGGCGCCATACCCGCTTCCACGGCAAAGCCGTTGACTATGAGGTTGGTCGAGGTGCCTATCAGGGTCAGCGTACCGCCGAGAATCGCCGTGTAGGAAAGTGGCAACAGCAGCTTGGACGGCGAGTGCGCCTTGTTGTCCTTGATAGCCCCTATCAGTGAAGCGACCACAGCGGTATTGTTGGTAAAGGACGACAAAAAGGCCGTAGAGAGCCCCAGTTTAGTGACCGAGCCGCTGAGGCTGCCGCGGGAAAGCGACTGCGCCAGCTTTTGTACCAGGGTGGTTTTTTCTATTGCGATGGACACCAGCACCAGCAAGATCAGGGTGATCAGGCTGGCGTTGGCAAAGTTCAGCAGCATGCTTTCCAGTTCGATCAGGCCGCTCAGGTAGCTGGCGACGATGGCGCCGGAAAACAGCCACGCCGGACGGATGCGGGTGCCGAACAGGCAAGCCACAAGCGTCAGCATGATGGCCGTTAATGCAAGCTGTTGAACCATATATCGCTACCCTTTTCTTTATTTCAGCTGCGAAATATCGATCGCCTGCCAGTGCGGGAAGTGTTTACGCACCAACGCATTGAATTCGAGTTCGAATTCACTGAAACCACCTTGTTTGCGTTCTTCATCAAACAATTCCTCGATCATGCCGGCACCCACTGTCAGGTTAGACAAACGGTCGATCAGGATAAAGGCGCCGGTTTCACGATTGTCACGATACAGGTCGGCCAGTATGGTTTCGGTCAGCTCAAGGGTGACGACGGCAATTTCATTAAGCTGTAGCTTGTCGGCATGGCCTTTGGCCAGCGTGTTGACATCTATGGTGTGATCGATGCGCTTGACGATGGCCGAGGTTTTCTTGCTGCCGAGTTTGAAATTGTAGCTTTTACCCAATGTAAGGGGCTCTTCATGCATCCATACCAGTTTGGCGCTGAACTGATTGGTGGCCCTGGCTTTTGAATTCGCCGGTACGATCACGTCGCCGCGGCTGATGTCGATTTCGTCGTTCAGGGTGACGGTGATCGCCTGACCGGCCTGGGCCGTATCCAGGTTGCCGTCAAAGGTCACCAGCTCCTTGATACTGGAGGTTTTGCCGGAAGGCAATACCTTGATTGCGTCGCCGACCTTGAATTCGCCGGAGCTCAAGGTGCCCTGGAATCCTCGGAAATCGAGGTTCGGGCGCACTACGTATTGCACCGGCAGGCGCGCTTCAAAACGGTTGTTGGCGGCCGCCGCCGGGGAATCTTCCAGCAGACCGAGCAGGGGCGGATCCGTGTAGTAGGGGGTGTGTTCGGAGCGTGTAACCACGTTGTCCCCCTTGAGTGCTGAGATCGGCACGAAGCGAATGTCCCGAACGTTGAGTTGCTCCGCGAACTTCAGGTAGTCGGCCTTGATCTTTTCGAACACCGTCTGGTCGAAATCGACGATATCCATTTTATTGATCGCCACGACGAATTGCCGGATCCCCAGCGAATCACAGATGAAGCTGTGGCGTTTGGTTTGCACCTGTACGCCGTAGCGCGCATCGACGAGAATGATCGCGAGATCACTGGTGGAGGCCCCGGTCACCATATTGCGGGTATATTGTTCGTGCCCCGGCGTGTCGGCGATGATGAACTTGCGCTTGGCGGTGGAAAAATAGCGGTAGGCGACGTCGATCGTGATGCCTTGCTCACGTTCCGCCTGCAGACCGTCGACCAGCAGGGCCAGATCCAGCTCTTCACCGGCGTTGCCGACCTTTTCATTGTCGCGGTGCAGGGCCGCCAGCTGATCTTCATAGATCTGGTGACTGTCGTGCAACAGGCGGCCGATCAGGGTCGATTTGCCGTCGTCTACGCTGCCGCAGGTAAGAAGACGCAGCAGGCTTTTGTCCTGCTGCCGCGCAAGGTAGGCCTCGATACCCAATTCTCTTACTTCGTTAGCGGTAGACATCAGAAATAGCCCTCACGTTTTTTCTTCTCCATTGAACCGGCGGAATCATGGTCGATCACCCGGCCTTCGCGCTCCGACGAGGTCGACAGCAGCATTTCTTCGATAATTTCGGTTAAGGTGGCTGCGCGCGATTCTACGGCGCCGGTAAGCGGGTAGCAGCCCAGGGTACGAAAACGCACCGACTTCATTTCCGGCACTTCTCCTTCCTCGAGCGGCATGCGCTCGTCGTCCACCATGATAAGCGTCCCGTTACGTTTTACCACCGGACGCTTTTCGGCGAGGTACAAGGGAACGATGTCAATGTTTTCCTGATAGATGTACTGCCAGATATCAAGCTCGGTCCAGTTGGACAACGGAAACACGCGAATGCTCTCACCCTGATTGACCTGGCCGTTATAGGTGTTCCACAGCTCGGGGCGCTGATTTTTCGGATCCCACCTGTGGTGCTTATCGCGGAAGGAATAGACTCGTTCCTTGGCGCGTGACTTCTCTTCATCGCGGCGGGCACCGCCGAACGCGGCATCGAACCCGTATTTGTCCAGGGCCTGTTTCAGCCCTTGGGTTTTCATGATGTCCGTGTGTTTGCCCGAGCCGTGGACGAACGGATTGATATCCATCGCAAGCCCTTCCGGGTTTTTGTGTACGATGAGCTCGAAACCGTATTCTTTGGCCATGCGATCACGAAACGTGATCATTTCCTGAAATTTCCAGTTGGTATCCACATGAAGCAGCGGAAACGGGATCTTGCCCGGGTAAAAGGCCTTGCGGGCCAGATGCAGCAGTACCGAGGAATCTTTGCCGATGGAATAAAGCATCACCGGGTTTTCGAACTCAGCCGCGACCTCACGAATAATTTTAATGCTTTCAGCTTCAAGTTGCTGCAGGTGCGTTAACGCCATGCTTAGTTGTCCTGTCGATATATTCATTCAAAATCCATTAGGCCACATTGGTTAGCGGCTGGGCCAAGCCGCTAGTGTGCGTGCTTTGACCAAACCATGCAAGTGTACCATGAAGAGCGGCCACTTCACCTATGATCAGCAGAGCCGGTGACTGGATATTCTCATCTGCGATTGTGTTAGCCAAGTTGCCCAGATGAGTGCTGATCACACGTTGATTATTGCGGGTGCCGTTTTCGACGATCGCCACCGGGGTATCCGATGCGCGGCCGTGTGTTAACAATTGGGCCTGAATATGCGGCGCCTTGATCACGCCCATGTAAATGGCCAGCGTTTGATTCGGTTTGGCAAGCGATTCCCAGTCGAGATCCTGCCCGTCTTTTTTGCAATGGCCGGTAACAAACTGAATCGCCTGGGCATGGTCCCTGTGCGTCAGCGGAATGCCCGCATAAGCGCTGCAGCCGGCAGCCGCGGTGATCCCCGGGACAATCTGATAGGCTATGCCGTTTTCAGCCAGCGCCTGAACCTCTTCACCGCCACGACCGTAAATAAAGGGATCGCCTCCTTTCAGGCGGCAGACCTTTTTACCCTGCTGCGCCAGCTCGACCAGCATGCGGTTGGTGTCTTCCTGAGCTACGCTGTGATCGCCCTGGCGCTTGCCGACGCAAATCAGCTCCGCATCGCGACGCACCAGCTTCATGATTTCTTCCGATACCAGGTAGTCATAAACCACGACATCGGCCTGTTGCATAAACTGCAGAGCTTTCAACGTTAACAGCTCGGGATCGCCGGGCCCGGCGCCGACCACATAGACTTCCCCCTTGGGGGCGGCAGTTTGCTTAAGCATCTTTGCCAATGTCGCTTCTGCCTCAGACAGCTGCTGCGTTTGCACCTGACTGACAACGTCGGAATTGAAAACGCGTTCCCAAAACTGGCGGCGCTCGGCGAAGCCCTTAAAGCGGCGTTTTACCTGGCCGCGGAAACGGCCGACGAGCTGTGCCAGGGGGCCGAGATGCTGAGGCAGTATGGCTTCAAGCTTTTCCCGCAGGCGTCTTGCCAGAACGGGCGCGGTTCCACCGCTGGATATTGCTATGGTGATGGGATTGCGGTCGATGATAGATGGAAAAATAAAGCTGCATTTCGGCTGATCGTCCACCACATTGACCAGCAGCTGTCTTGCTTCTGCCGCCTCGAATACGTGCGCATTGACCGCTTCGTCGTCGGTGGCCGCGATCACCAGCAGCTGTCCTTCGAGATCGGTGTCGACAAAACCCCGCTGTATCAAATGGAGCCGGTGTTGTTGCGCCAATTCGAGCAGCGCCGAGGTAAATGCGGGCGCCACCATGGTCACCCGCGCGCCGGCCTTCAGCAGCGCCGTGCTTTTTCGCAGCGCCACTTCTCCTCCGCCCACGACCAGCACGGACTTATCTTGGAGTTTGGTAAATATAGGAAAATAGTGCACTGCGTTTCTCGCCTCTCGTACCGCCCCTGCCGGGCAAACCCGTTGTTTCTGAATGAGCAGAATATAGAGACGCCTTAAAATAAAAAAATAATTAAAACCAAATTTATATTCCTATTTGTTATAAGTGGAAGGTAAATAAAAACAAACTTAGTTTTTTCAGGCGCTTTGATAAAGTTGAATCCTTAGCGCATGTGCACCCGCGCACGGATTGATGCCAATCAACAAAGCATAGGCTTGCGCTTGGCAGTCTGGACCGTATCGGGTTTAATTGCCTTTCCTAACCGAGAGAGAGCTCACCCATGAACGATAAGGTCCTTGCCGGTCAAATCCTGTCGCTGGTCGATCTGACGTCACTCAATAGTGACGACAGTGAAGAAACGATTATTCGCCTCTGTGAAAAGGCCGCTCAGTATGAGGAAAAGGTGGCTGCCGTGTGTGTTTACAGCAAATTTGTCGCGCTTGCCAAACAGCGTCTGCAGTTGTTGCAGGCCGATGATGTGAAAATCGCCACCGTGACCAATTTTCCGGGCGGTGAACAACCGCTGGCAGAGGTACTTGCCGAAACGCGCAGTGCCATCGCCGACGGAGCCGATGAAATAGATCTGGGCATGCCCTATCGCGCATTGATGAAGGACGACATTGAACGGGCCGCTGAATATGTGCGCCAAAGTAAGGCGCTGTGCGAGGGGGATGTGCATCTTAAGGTGATCATTGAAAGCGGCGAGTTGCAAACTCCCGAGCTGATCAGGTTGGCCAGTGAGGTGGCGATAAAGGCCGGTGCCGATTTTATCAAGACCAGCACCGGCAAGGTGCCCGTCAATGCAACGCTGAGTGCGGCCGAGGTGATGTTACACAGCATTAAAATGCTGAATCCGAAGGTGGGTTTTAAGGCCGCCGGAGGTATCCGCAGCTTCGATGAAGCGCGTGCATACCTCGCGTTGGCCGCTGAAATTATGGGGCCGGACTGGGTCGGCCCGTCACATTTTCGCTTCGGGGCATCGGCCTTATTGGATGACCTCAAGCATCATTTGCGATAGAGCGCGCTCGGGAGGAACACGGATAACGCCAAGATTTACCGGCTGATGATCTTTTACTCTTGTTTTACAAAGCGTGGTAAGTATAATGGGCATCCACTTTGCAGGGGCGTAGTTCCAATTGGTAGAACAGCGGTCTCCAAAACCGACGGTTGCGGGTTCGAGTCCTGCCGCCCCTGCCACTTTTATAGTGCCAGTCCAAAGTTGAAAATCAGCTTTCTTGTTTGTTTAAAAGCCTGTTTTTAAGTTTGGATTTCATGGAAAGACCCTGTCTGAATGACGGGGTTGTTGTGTCTGTAGTTAAGGTAATAAAATTATGAGCGCTAATGTAGAAACCCCCTCAAGCTCGATGGACACGCTGAAGTGGCTTTTAGCCATCGCGTTGCTTGCAGGTGCCGTCGTGGGTAACCATATGTATGGTGATATGTCTGTTCTGATCCGCGCCGTGGGTGTGGTGGCAGCAATTGCTGCGGCATTGGGTATCGCATCGCAAACCGAGAAAGGTCGTACCTTTATCGCTTTTGCGAAGGAATCACGCATTGAAGTGCGTAAGGTAGTTTGGCCGACGCGTCAGGAAGCGACCCACACTACCTTTATCGTAATGATCGCCACTGTCGTGATGGCTCTGCTACTATGGGGACTGGACAGCGTCCTGTTCCACCTTGTTGGCTTTTTAACTGGATTGGAGATCTGATCCCATGGCGGATGAGAACAAAGAAAAGAAGTTACGTTGGTACGTAATTCAAGCGTTTTCAGGTTTTGAAAAACGCGTCGCGCAGACGATTAAAGAACACATCAAGATCCAGGGTCTGGAAGATAGCTTTGGTGAAATTCTGGTTCCGACCGAAGAAGTGGTTGAAATGCGCGCCGGCCAAAAGCGTAAATCAGAACGTAAATTCTTTCCGGGTTACGTACTGGTTGAAATGGATATGAACGACGCGAGCTGGCACTTGGTTAACAGCACTCCGCGCGTGATGGGTTTCGTTGGCGGAACGTCTGACCGCCCTGCGCCTATCAGCAAAAAAGAAGCGGATCGTATCCTCAACCGTCTGAGTGAAAATGCCGAAGCGCCTAAGCCGGCTACCCTGTTTGAACCGGGTGAAGTGGTTCGTGTTATCGACGGTCCGTTTGCCGACTTCAACGGTGTGGTTGAAGAGGTAGATTACGAGAAAAGCCGCGTAAAAGTGTCGGTTCTTATCTTCGGCCGTTCTACGCCGGTAGAACTGGAATTCAGCCAGGTTGAACAAGACAAATAATTGCTTGAATTAAAGCCGAATTGGTATTGAAAAAGGCCGCTGGTTAACTTATAATCAGCGGCCTTTTTGTTGTCGCCGTTCGGTTGGCGACAAAAAGCAAATTTTTTACAAACTGGGAAGCCGTTTGAGTACGTGTCCTCGCACGCACAAGGCTAAGACCCAACAAATGAGGTTTAAATCATGGCTAAGAAAGTTGAAGCTCTAATCAAGCTACAAGTTGCTGCCGGTATGGCTAACCCTAGTCCTCCGGTAGGTCCTGCACTAGGTCAACACGGTGTAAACATCATGGAATTCTGTAAAGCGTTCAACGCACGTACAGAATCTATGGAGAAAGGTGCACCTGTTCCTGTTGTTATCTCTGTATACGGTGACCGTTCTTTCACGTTCGAAATGAAGACGCCTCCTGCGGCATACCTGCTGAAAAAAGCAGCGGGCATCAAGTCAGGTTCTGCACGTCCTAACACTGACAAAGTGGGTACGGTTACTCGTGCTCAACTTGAAGAGATCGTTGAAACTAAACGACCTGACCTTACTGCGGCCGATATGGACGCAGCAGTTCGCACTATCGCAGGTTCTGCGCGTGCGATGGGCTTGAAGGTAGAGGGCTAAGATAATGGCAAAATTGACTAAACGTATGCGTACTATCCGCGAAAAAGTGGATGCGACTAAAGAGTACGAAATCAACGAAGCGGTTGCTCTTCTGAAAGAGCTGGCCACTGCCAAGTTCGTAGAAAGCGTTGACGTTGCCGTTAACCTGGGTATCGATGCGCGTAAATCTGACCAAAACGTTCGTGGTGCAACTGTACTGCCTAACGGTACTGGTCGTGACGTTCGCGTTGCCGTGTTCACTCAAGGTGCAAACGCTGAAGCTGCCAAAGAAGCCGGTGCTGACCTGGTAGGTATGGAAGATCTGGCCGAGCAGATCAAGAAAGGCGAAATGAACTTCGACGTAGTTGTTGCTTCTCCTGATGCAATGCGCGTTGTTGGTATGCTGGGTCAAATCCTTGGTCCACGCGGTCTGATGCCTAACCCTAAAACTGGCACAGTAACACCTAACGTTGCTGAAGCAGTTAAGAACGCGAAGGCTGGTCAGGTTCGCTACCGTAACGATAAGAACGGTATCATCCACACCACTATCGGTAAGGTTGACTTCACTGCTGAGCAGCTGCAACAAAACCTGGAAGCTCTGATCGTAGCGCTTAAGAAGGCTAAGCCTTCACAAGCGAAAGGTACTTACATCAAGAAAGTAAGCATCTCTACGACTATGGGCGCGGGTGTTGCTGTTGACCAAAACACACTGAGCACTCAAGTAGTGTAATTTGTGTTTACATGGCGCGAAATTTAATCTATAATTTCGCGCCATTTTGTTGAGTATTTACTCTTCAAACAACAAATTCGGGTTGAAGCCCATAATTTCGGTATCCCTTTCGGGTCAGCCGATAAATTGGGCTTCCGTCCAAGACCGTAGGTGCTAAGATAACATTTTGTTTTAGCTTAATTTCCCTACGTAGACGGTGTGAACCCAGAAAGATTTTCCTAATCTTCTGGCTCTCGCCGTGAAAAGCAGCTCCATCATGTTGGTGGAGTAGAGTAGAACGGGGAAACCGGTTATCGGTAACCCATAAGAACCAGGAGTAACACCCATGGCCTTGAACCTTCAAGACAAAAAAGCAATTGTTGCTGAAGTCAACGAAGCTGCCAAAGGTGCTCTGTCTGCGGTCATCGCAGATTCTCGTGGTGTAACAGTAGGCGCTATCACTGCCCTTCGTAAAGAAGCTCGCGCAGCCGGTGTATGGATGAAAGTTGTCCGTAATACCCTGGCTCGTCGTGCTGTTGAAGGTACAGAGTATGAGTGTCTGACTGAATCATTGGTAGGCCCAAGCCTGATCGCATTCTCTTCTGAGCACCCTGGTGCTGCAGCGCGTATCTTTGCTGATTTCGCGAAAAAGAATGCTGCATTCGAGCTGAAAACGGCTGCCTTTGAAGGTCAAATCGTTGATGTAAACATGCTGGCTAAGCTGCCTACATACGACGAAGCTGTTGCACGCCTGATGAGCGCTATGAAAGAAGCGTCTGCCGGTAAATTGTGTAAGACAATTGAAGCAGTACGCGTACAGAAAGCTGAGCAAGCTGCTTAATTTTTGTATAAGCTACTGTTCGGTATAAAGTAAAAAATTTTATTGAGCCCCCGGGTTCGTTAATATTAGGAAATTTGAAATGTCTGTAACTAAAGACCAAATCCTTGACGCGATTGCTGCTATGTCAGTAATGGAAGTTGTTGAACTGATCGAAGCAATGGAAGAGAAGTTCGGCGTAACTGCAGCTGCTGCTGTTGTTGCTGCTGGCCCTGCTGAAGCTGCTGAAGAGAAGACTGAGTTCGACGTAATCCTGACTGGCGCTGGCGCTAACAAAGTTGCTGCTATCAAAGCTGTTCGTAGCGCAACTGGTCTGGGCCTTAAAGAAGCGAAAGAAGTTGTTGAATCAACTCCTGCTACTATCAAAGAAGGTATCTCTAAAGAAGAAGCCGAAGCTCTCAAGAAAGACCTTGAAGAAGCTGGTGCTCAAGTTGAGATCAAGTAATCTAGCGTACGCTAGGTTCGCTGCCTGAGTTTTCAGGCAAGGGCTGGTGATTATTTAATCACCGGCCCTTTTGCGCTATAGAGCGATGGACTCCTATCGCGCGATAAAAAACTAAATTTCACTTTTATTTTCAAGTGGTTAATCTCGTTTCGTTGAAAATAGCAGTGACATTTAGATTCAACAATTTAAATGTTGTAAATTTTGGCATAGATGCCAGTTAAGGCTGTTCTTACCAGAACAGGTTGGGTCAAAGATCAGCAAGCTGAGGAACCCCATGGCTTACTCTTATTCTGAAAAGAAACGTATCCGTAAGGATTTTGGTAAACGTCCACAGGTTTTGGATGTGCCTTTCCTACTGCAAACGCAGTTGGAATCGTTTAAAAAATTCATAACTCCGGACGCTGACGGTGATTATGGTTTGGAAGCTGCCTTCCGTTCCGTATTCCCGATTAAAAGCTACTCGGGTAATGCTGAGCTGCAATACGTTAGCTATCGTATTGGCGAGCCGGTATTCGATGTTAAGGAATGTCAAATTCGCGGTGTGACTTTCTCTGCTCCACTTCGCGTTAAACTGCGCCTGGTCCTGATGGACAAGGAGGCACCCGGTACAGTTAAAGACATCAAAGAGCAAGAAGTGTACATGGGCGAAATTCCGCTCATGACAGACACAGGTACCTTTGTGATCAACGGTACCGAGCGTGTTATTGTTTCTCAGCTACACCGTTCACCGGGCGTGTTCTTCGACAACGATCGCGGTAAAACTCACTCATCGGGTAAGGTGCTTTATAATGCACGCGTTATCCCTTACCGTGGTTCGTGGCTCGACTTTGAGTTCGATGCGAAAGATAACCTCTACGTACGTATCGACCGTCGTCGTAAGCTGCCTGCATCTATTATTTTGCGTGCACTGGACTTCACGGCCGAACAGATCCTGAATCTGTTCTTCGAAACCACTGCATTCGAAGTTGCCGACGGCAAGGTGCTGATGGAACTGGTTCCTTCACGCCTGCGCGGTGAAACCGCTGCCTTTGACATCAAGGGCGACGATGGCGAAGTGTTGGTTGAAAAGGGTCGTCGTATCACGGCGCGCCACATCAAGTCGATCGAAAAACAAGGCATCAACCAGCTGGAAGTACCGCACGAGTACATCGTTGGCCGTGTGCTGGCTAAAAACTACGTCGACGAGTCAACCGGCGAAGTGATCGCCGAGGCGAACGCCGAATTGTCGCTTGAGCTGATGGCCGAGCTGGTTAAAGCGGGTCACACCAAGTTCGATACCCTGTACATCAACGAGGTGGACAGCGGTGCTTACATGTCAGAGACGCTGCGTATTGACTCAACCGGCAACCGTCTGGAAGCGCTGGTCGAAATTTACCGCATGATGCGCCCTGGCGAGCCGCCCACGAAAGATGCGGCGGAAGGCCTGTTCGACAACCTGTTCTTCTCTGAAGAGCGTTACGACCTGTCAACCGTTGGTCGTATGAAGTTCAACAGCCGTGTCGGTTACGACAACGACGAAGGTCCGGGTACCCTGAGCAAAGAAGACATCGTTTCTGTAATGAAGGTGTTGATCGACATCCGTAACGGTAAGGGTGAAGTGGACGATATCGACCACTTGGGTAACCGTCGTATTCGTTCTGTCGGTGAAATGGCCGAGAACCAGTTCCGCGTAGGTCTGGTACGTGTTGAGCGTGCCGTACGTGAACGTCTGAGCCTGGGTGATCTGGACGCGGTGATGCCGCAGGATCTGATCAACGCCAAGCCTATCTCTGCTGCCGTTAAAGAATTCTTTGGTTCATCTCAGCTGTCTCAGTTTATGGACCAAAACAACCCGTTGTCTGAAGTGACGCACAAGCGTCGTATTTCAGCCCTTGGCCCGGGCGGTCTGACCCGTGAGCGTGCAGGCTTCGAAGTACGTGACGTACACGTTACTCACTACGGCCGCGTATGTCCTATCGAAACGCCTGAAGGTCCGAACATCGGTCTGATCAACTCGTTGTCGGTATACGCACGTACCAACGATTTCGGTTTCCTTGAAACACCGTACCGTAAGGTTATCAACGGTGTTGTGACCGACGATGTAGACTACCTGTCTGCTATCGAAGAAGGCCAGTTCGTAATCGCACAGGCGAACGCGAACCTGAGCGAAAGCAACGAGTTCGTTGATGAGCTGATCCCATGTCGTCACAAGGGTGAATCGACCTTTATGGGTAAAGACGACATCAACTATATGGACGTATCGCCGCAACAGGTTATCTCGGTTGCTGCTGCCCTGATCCCGTTCCTTGAACACGACGATGCCAACCGTGCATTGATGGGTTCGAACATGCAACGTCAGGCCGTTCCTACTCTGCGCGCCGACAAGCCGCTGGTTGGTACCGGTATCGAATTGACCCTGGCGAAAGACTCGGGTGTAACCATCGTTGCCAAGCGCGGCGGTGTGGTTAAGTACGCCGACGCCAGCCGTATCGTTATCGACGTCAACGAAGAAGAGCGTGTACCGGGCGAAGCGGGTATCGATATCTACAACCTGACCAAGTACACCCGTTCTAACCAGAACACCTGTATCAACCAGAAGCCGACCTGTATGGTGGGCGAGCCGATCGTCCGTGGCGACGTACTGGCCGACGGTCCGTCGACCGACCTGGGTGATCTGGCGCTGGGTCAGAACCTGCGTGTCGCGTTCATGCCGTGGAACGGTTACAACTTCGAAGACTCGATCTTGCTGTCTGAGCGCGTTGTTCAGGAAGACCGCCTGACCACGATCCACATTCAGGAACTGCAGTGTATCGCGCGTGATACTAAGCTGGGGCCGGAAGAGATCACGGCGGATATTCCAAACGTCGGTGAATCTGCCCTTGGCAAGCTGGACGAATCGGGCGTTGTTTACATCGGTGCCGAAGTAAAAGGCGGCGATATCCTGGTTGGTAAGGTAACGCCTAAGGGTGAAACCCAGCTGACGCCGGAAGAAAAACTGCTCCGCGCGATCTTCGGTGAAAAAGCGTCTGACGTAAAAGACAGCTCGCTGCGTGTACCTAACTCAGTTTCAGGTACCGTTATCGACGTTCAGGTATTTACCCGTGACGGCGTTGAAAAAGACAAGCGTGCGCTTGAAATCGAAGACATGCACGTGCGTGAAGCCAAGAAAGACTTCAACGAAGAATTCAGAATCCTTGAAGCCGGTGTTCTGGACCGTGCCCGTAAGCTGCTGATCGGCGCCGGCATGTCAGAAGACAAACTGGCTGGCCTGAACGCAGAAAAACTGCTGACTCAGAGCCTGGCGGAAGAAGACAAGCAAGCCGAACTGGAGCAGCTGGCTGCCCAGTACGACGAGCTGAAAGCCGAATACGACAAGAAGTTCGAGAACAAGCGTCGCAAGATCACCCAAGGTGATGACCTGGCGCCTGGCGTACTGAAAATCGTTAAGGTTTATCTGGCGGTTAAACGTCGCATCCAGCCTGGTGATAAGATGGCGGGTCGTCACGGTAACAAGGGTGTTATCTCAACCATCGTTCCGGTTGAAGACATGCCTTACGATGACAAGGGCCGTACCGTTGATATCGTACTGAACCCGCTGGGTGTACCTTCGCGTATGAACATCGGTCAGATCCTGGAAACTCATATGGGTCTGGCGGCACGCGGTATCGGTGAGCGCATTGAAGAAATGATGAAAGAGCAGCGTGAACTTCACGAGCTGCGCGAATTCATCAAGAAAGCCTACGAGCTGGGCGAATGTCGCCAGAAGGTCGATATCGACAGCTTCACCGACGACGAAGTACGTCGTCTGGCAGAAAACCTGAAGGGCGGTCTACCAATCGCTACTCCTGCATTTGACGGCGCGAAAGAAAGCGAAATCAAAGAGCTGCTGGAGCTGGGTGGTTATCCGTCAAGCGGTCAGATCACTTTGTATGACGGCCGCACCGGCGATGCCTTTGAGCGTCAGGTAACCGTGGGTTACATGTACATGCTGAAACTCAACCACTTGGTTGACGACAAGATGCACGCGCGTTCAACGGGCTCTTACAGCCTGGTTACTCAGCAGCCGCTGGGTGGTAAGGCACAGTTCGGTGGTCAGCGTTTCGGTGAGATGGAAGTGTGGGCACTGGAAGCATACGGTGCCGCCTATACCCTGCAAGAAATGCTGACGGTGAAGTCGGATGACGTAAACGGTCGTACCAAGATGTATAAGAACATCGTTGACGGTAACCACAAGATGGAACCGGGTATGCCAGAGTCGTTCAACGTACTGTTGAAAGAAATCCGCTCACTGGGTATCAACATCGAGCTGGAAGAAGAATAAGTCGGTCGGGCACCTCGCGTGCCCTTAACGGACGAAAAGAATGAAGGGGCGGGGAAGCCCGCCCTCAAGATTAACCTCCGACAGGAGAGCTAAGGTGAAAGACTTACTTAAGTTTCTGAAGCAACAAAATAAGACCGAAGAATTCGATGCAATTCGCATTGGTCTTGCTTCACCGGACATGGTGCGTTCATGGTCATACGGTGAGGTAAAGAAACCTGAGACAATTAACTACCGTACTTTCAAGCCTGAGCGTGACGGCTTATTCTGTGCCCGTATTTTCGGCCCAGTGAAAGACTATGAGTGT
Organism: Pseudoalteromonas sp.; assembly: GCA_050288805.1. Lineage (GTDB taxonomy): Bacteria > Pseudomonadota > Gammaproteobacteria > Enterobacterales > Alteromonadaceae > Pseudoalteromonas. Next base: position 307 of record JBNKEN010000425.1, on the reverse strand, counting down.
TTGTGTGGTAAATACAAGCGCCTGAAACACCGCGGTGTTATCTGTGAGAAGTGTGGCGTTGAAGTTACACTGACTAAGGTGCGTCGTGACCGTATGGGTCACATCGAACTGGCGAGCCCGGTTGCCCACATTTGGTTCCTGAAATCATTACCGTCTCGTATCGGTTTGATGCTGGACATGACATTACGTGATATTGAACGCGTATTGTATTTTGAATCATATGTTGTGACTGAGCCGGGTATGACTACCCTGGAGCGCAGCCAGCTGCTGACAGAAGAAGAATATCTGGATGCACTGGAAGAGCACG
>JBNKEN010000424.1:0-2863 GCA_050288805.1 Pseudoalteromonas sp. | reverse complement strand
AGTGAGTTGAGCAAGCGAGACTGCAAAAGCGTGTTAGACGTTATGACGGCGGTTATCACCCGTACCTTGTCCGAAGGTGATCAGGTGCAACTGGCGGGGTTCGGCACCTTGGCTCTCAGCTACCATCCGGCTAAAACGGGGCGTAATCCGAGAACCGGGGAGACGATTGAAATTGAAGGCAGCAACAAGGTGGCCTTCAAACCGGCCAAAGCGCTGAAAGACGCATTGGCAGAATAAAAAAGGGCCATCCGGCCCTTTTTTACCGTTCGGCAGCCGATTTCGTTGCTGCTTTCATGGTTATGACAAACTGTTTTAATTCCTCCAGCATATGCTTCGGCTTGTCGAGATTTCGCTCGATGATTTTTACCACCGCAGATCCGCTGATGGCGCCTGCCGCACCGGCCTTGATGGCCTCGGCGACATCTTCGGGGGTACTGATCCCGAAACCCAGTAGGGCTGGGGACGCATGGTACTCGACAAGCTTATCTATCATATCAGACGCGGGCATCTGCGCCTTGGTTTCGGTGCCGGTGACGCCGGCGCGGGAAAGCAGGTAGGTATAACCGCGGCCGTAGGACGCAAGTTGACGCAGGGTGTCGTCGTCGGCGTTGGGGGTGGCGATAAAAATCGGTGCGACCCCGGCCGCCATGGCCGCACGGCGGAAGGGTTTCGCTTCATGCAGCGGTACGTCCGCCACCAGCACGGAATCGACGCCCGCACTGGCGGCCCGTTGGTAAAATGCTTCTATTCCCTTGGCGAACACCAGATTAGAATAAAGCAGCAGGCCGATGGGAATGTCGGCGTTGTATTCCCTGATCCGGGCGATGATCTCGAAACAGCTTTCCGTGTTGACGTTTTGCACCAGCGCACGAATGTTGGCGCCTTGGATCACCGGGCCGTCGGCGATGGGGTCGGAAAACGGAATACCGAGCTCCAGGGCGTCGGCGCCGCCGTCGATAAGGGCCTTGACGATCTCCAGGCTCAATTCAGGGCTCGGATCGCCCAGGGTAACGAAGGGGACAAATGCGCCTTCCTGTCTGGCCTTTAAGGCCGCGAAACATGCATCATAGCGACTCATGACTCTGCTCCCTTATTCAGTACGCTTTGGACATGGGCGAGATCTTTGTCGCCGCGTCCGCTTAAATTAACCACCAGGATGGTATCGTTTTCTTGCTCTTCCGCGTATTTCAGCGCATAGGCCAGGGCATGGCTCGATTCCAGTGCCGGGATGATCCCCTCGTGTTTCGCGAGCGCCTGAAAGGCGTCCAGCGCTTCGTTATCGGTCACCGCCACATAGCTGGCGCGTCCGATGTCGTTGAGATAGGCGTGCTGAGGGCCGACCGCCGGGTAATCCAGGCCCGCGGAAACAGAGTAGGATTCTTCTATCTGGCCGTCTTCGTTTTGCATGATATAGGTATAGGCGCCGTGCAGAACCCCTTTCGAGCCCTTACAGATGGCCGCGCCGTGTTCCTCGGTATCGAGGCCCTTACCGGCCGGTTCTACACCGATAAGCGCCACTTCTTTCTCGTCGATGAAATCGTTGAACATCCCAATGGCGTTGGAGCCGCCGCCGACACAGGCGATGACGGCATCGGGCAGGCGTCCTTCGGCCTTAAGCACCTGTTCTTTTGCCTCGGCGCCGATCATTTTCTGGAATTCGCGCACCATGGTCGGGAACGGATGTGGGCCTGCCGCCGTGCCGAGCAGATAGTGGGCGTGCTGGTAATTGGCCGACCAGTCGCGCAGCGCTTCGTTGACCGCATCCTTCAAGGTGCCGGAACCGGCGGTTACCGGGATCACCTCGGCGCCCATCAGCTTCATCCGGAACACGTTCGGTTGTTGGCGCTCGACATCCTTGGCGCCCATGTAAATACGGCATTTTAAACCGAGCAGGGCACAGGCGAGGGCGGTGGCTACGCCGTGCTGGCCGGCACCGGTTTCGGCGATGACTTCCTGCTTGCCCATGCGTTTGGTCAAAAGGGCCTGGCCCAGCACCTGGTTGGTTTTATGCGCGCCGCCGTGGAGCAGGTCTTCACGCTTCAGGTACAGTTTCACCTTGGGGTTTTTGACCAGGTTGCGGGTCAGCGTGAGCGGCGTCGGGCGCCCGGCGTATTCGTTGAGCAGCTGGTAAAACTCCTGTTGAAAGGCCGCGTCGTTTTGCGCGCGGTTGAATTCCTGTTCCAGCTGCCGGAGCGCGGGAACCAGCAACTGGGGCACGAACATGCCGCCGAAGTCGCCGAAATAGGCTGGGTTTTCCATCATCACCTCAATATTCTCTGATTTTGTTGAATGCGTTTGCGAGCTTGTCCGCACATTTTTTACCGGGGGCGAGTTCCACGCCGGAATTGAGATCCAGCCCCCTGGCGCCAACCTTGAGCGCCTCGCCTATGTTGGCAGGCGTCAATCCGCCCGCCAGCATAAAGTTAAGATCGTCTGCGGCCAGCACCGACCAGTCAAATACCTGACCGGTTCCGCCGGGCTGGTTCTGCGACTTGTTGTCGAACAGGTAACGGTCAACCCCTTTTGCCAGGGCCGGCATGGTATCCTTAATGCCGTAGGCTTTCCAGATCTCACAGCCCGCAGGCAGCGTGGCTCTAAGACTCGTTATGTAATTTTCATCTTCCTCGCCGTGCAGTTGCACGGCGGCCAGTTTCAGGCGCTCGGCGTACTCGACCACCTGCGTAAGGGGGGCATCGACAAATACGCCGACATATTTAAGCCGCGCGCTTTGTGTGACGGCCAGGGCGCAGTCGAGATCGAGATAGCGGGGGGATTTGGGATAAAATATCAGCCCGCCATACACCGCTCCGGCCTTTTCTGCGGCCTCGGCGTCCTGGCTGCGGGTCAGGCCGCAGACCTTGTT
>JBNKEN010000423.1:0-4284 GCA_050288805.1 Pseudoalteromonas sp. | reverse complement strand
CAGCCGTCAGTGTGCAAACTCCGGCATTTCTTCCTTCCAGGCATTCTGTACATCTCTTGCTGCCCGCGTCGGTACCGGAAATATGGCCGGTGTCGCGGTTGCACTATACCTCGGCGGCCCGGGCGCCATTTTCTGGATGTGGCTGATTGCACTTATCGGCATGGCCACCAGCTTTGCCGAAAGCACGTTGGCCCAGGCTTACAAAACCAAAGACGACGAAGGGAACTTCCGTGGCGGTCCGGCCTACTATATGCAATATGGTCTGGGTAAACGTTGGATGGGGGTGATCTTTTCGCTTTGCCTTATTTTGGCGTTTGGCCTGGTATTCAACGCGGTTCAAGCCAATTCGATTGCCAATGCCTTCGATGTTGCCTTTGGTATTCCTAAAACCTATATGGGCATTGCGCTCGTTATCGGCAGCGCCTTGATCATTTTTGGCGGTATCAAAACCATCGCGCGCTTTGCGGAGATGGTTGTCCCTGCGATGGCGCTTGCCTATCTGGCGCTTGCCCTGGTGATTGCCGCTATCAACTGGCAACAACTGGACGATGTGTTCGGTTTAATATTCAGCAGCGCATTGGGCCTTGAACAGGCAGGAGCCGGCGCCGTAGGTTACGGCGTTATGCAGGCCATGTTACAAGGCATAAAACGCGGGCTGTTTTCCAACGAAGCCGGGATGGGCAGCGCAGCCAATGCTGCGGCTACCGCGACGCCTTACCCACCGCATCCTGCTTCACAAGGCTATGTGCAAATGCTCGGCGTGTTCGTCGATACCATAGTGATCTGTACCTCAACGGCCGCAATCATACTGCTGTCGGGCCAGCTTGATCCGCTCTCTGATCTTACGGGTATCGCCCTGACACAGGCGGCACTGGTGAGCCATGTCGGTGACTGGGGCGCCGTGTTTATCGCGATAGCGATTCTGTTCTTTGCCTTTACCAGCATAGTCGCCAACTACTCCTATGCGGAAACCAACCTTTTATTCTTGGAACATAACCATGAAAAAGGCATGCTGTTGTTCCGTCTCGCCGTATTAGGCATGGTGATGTTCGGCTCTCTCAGCGAACTTCCGCTGGTATGGACCCTGGCCGATATTTCCATGGGCCTGATGGCCATCGTCAACGTGATTGCGCTGTTTATGCTTTCCGGTGTGGTCGTGTGGCTCGCCCGCGATTACGAGCAGCAGAGAAAGGCGGGTAAGCTGCCGACGTTCAACCGCCGAATGAATCCGAGGCTGGATAAGGAAATCGAACCGGGGATTTGGGAATAACCGTTATCATAAAGGCCGCCTAAGCGGCCTTTATTGTGCTTACGGGTTGCCTCCGTATCATCCCTTCGGTAATTCATCCATTTCCTGAATATGAATGCCTAAGCGCTGAATATGATTTACCACTCTTTGCAGCCAACGAACCGCTTCCATCCGCTCTTCCGCCTCGGGAACGGTAAAGACGCCGAGCGCAATATTACGCATGATACGGTTGCGTTGCTGATCCAACTGGAATGTCAGGTCAGCGCCGCGTTTTTCACTGTCCCGGCCAATCTGCGCCCATTGTTTCTCTTCAACCATAAGGGTCAATTCGGCTAAGCCGTCGGCTAATGTACGCAACAGTTCCCGGGTCTGCATATCGGTATTAAGCACCTCTATCCTCTGTGGCGATTCTTTTAGCCGCTCATGCAACCGCTGCATATGATCGATAATATGGATCAGCGACAAAAGGCGCTGCCATACCATCCCTTCCTCCTCCTTCAGGTGAAGTAGGTCGACATAATTCTGGGTTTCATCGAGCGCTCTCATTAAGATGGCAAACCTATGTATGTCTGCGGGCTGTGTCCGAAGGCTATCGGCGAGATACGAATACAGCTCACTCAACTGGCGGGAAAGACTCGATTCAACGTTCGTTATGGCAAGCCCGGGTTCTTTCAACAGCGCATCTTCCAAGGGTTCCGTATAAGAGGACTCCTCTGCCTTGATAAAGTAATTGATCATTTGTTCAAAGCGTCCTGCAAAGGGAAGCACCAACACCACTCCCAGCGTATTAAAAAGGGTATGAAATCCGACAAGCGCCAGTTCGGCATTATCTGCAATCCGACCGTTAGCGCCCCATTCCCAGATAAAAACATAGGGACTCAACAGAGCGAGCGCCAATGTTGCCGTCATCAGGTTATAAATAACGTGGGAATAGCCGGTGCGCCTCGAGGCAACCGAGCCGCCTATCGTGGCAAGGGCAGCCGTGACCGTCGTCCCCACATCCATGCCGATCACCAGAGCCGCGGCCTGATGAAAATTGATATTCCCGGCGTAAAGGGCCGTGAGGCTGGCGGCAACACCGGCACTTGAGGACTGGGTCACCAAGGTGATAGCGATACCCATAAGCAGCAAGGTAAATCGTCCCGCCAGGGTATCGGGGGGAAAATCTTCCGGGGTCACAAGCCCCTGAAAGCCGGTCATGCCCTGCTGCATCATATCCATGCCGAGGAAAATCAAACAGAACCCGGCAACGGCCATGGCCGAAGTTGCCCACCGCTCCCTAGCAAGCAATTTCATCAGCACCGCGACAAACAGCAGGGGAAACATCAGCATGGTCAGTTTAAATTTGAACCCCAGCAGCACCAGCAGCCACCCCTTAAGAGTGGTGCCGACATTCGCGCCGAAGATAATGCCGAGCGCCTCTTTAAAACTGAGCATACCGGAAGCGACAAACCCCACGGCGGTCACGGTCGTCACGCTGGATGACTGAAGAATCGCGGTTCCGGCCGCACCGGTGAGCGCGCCGGAAAGCGGGCTGCGGGTAAAACGCATCAGGGCACTGCGGATCTGCGAGCCCGCCAGCTGGTGCAGCGCATCCGTCATCACGACCATGCCTAGCAGAAAGAGCCCGAGCCCGCCGAAGGCATAGAGCACGCCCTCAAGGGTCGAGGTCATGTTGCCTCGGTTTCCGTCGTGCCCGGCATTTGGGCTTTACGGTTATGCAACCACTTATGCCCTTCGTCGATGGCTATCAGCAAGAGTGCAATGCCGAGTAATAATGACCACTGAGCGAACGTAACGGGTGCAATATCAAGCAGGTCACTGAGCCCCGGCGTATACATGGCGGCGATATGGATCCCTTGGGCCGCCAACATGCCGAACAGCAGGAATTTATTGCCGAACAGATATTGCCGGAAAATGGAACGCGTTTCGGAGCGGCTGTTCAGCACATGCACGTTTTCAAACAACACCATCAACAGCAGGGTCAGGTTGCGTGCTTCAAATTCTGACACGCCGCTTGCCAACTGAAGCTTGAAAAAGCCGAACGCCAGGCATCCCATCACCAGGGCATTAACTATCACGCGCTCCAGCATCAGGCGATTGAAGATAGGTTCGTCAGGCTTACGCGCCGGTGATTCCAGTTCGTTGCCTTCCTCCGGTTCAAACGCCAGGGCGACATCCTGGATCCCGTTAGTGACCAGGTTAAGCCACAGTAGTTGCAGGGGGAACAACGGCAAGGGCGTACCAAACAGCAAGGACAGCATCACCAACATGATTTCCGCCGCACCGGTGGAGATCAGCAAAAAAATCACCTTGCGGATATTGTTGTAGACGATCCGGCCCTGGGTGATGCCGTTGACGATGGACGCAAAATGATCGTCGGTCAGAATGATGTCGGCGCTTTCTCGAGCCACATCGGTGCCCCGCTCTCCCATGGCGACCCCGACGTGGGCACGTTTTAAGGCCGGCGCATCGTTAACGCCGTCGCCGGTGACCGCAACGAACTCGCCGTCGGCCATCAACTGCTCGATGATCTGCTTTTTCTGGTGCGGAGAGACCCGGGCAAACACGCGCGTTTTTCTTACGCAATCGGCAAAATCCTCGCGGCTTTGCTCATAGTGCTCAGCCAGTTGCCTGCCGCTGACCGCTTCCATGTTTTCATCGGCTATTCCGGCTTGACGGGCCAGTGCCAGCGCGGTCTGGGGATGATCGCCCGTGACCATGGCCACCTTGATGGCGGCGCGGTGACAGGACGCAACGGCGCCTTTTACCTCGGCTCTGAGCGGATCTATCATGCCCGCCATACCGAGAAATATCAGATCCCGCAGCGCGTCGTGAAGGTTTTCCGGCAGTTCCTCTATTTCGCGGCACGCGAGCCCGAGCACCCGATAACCCTGACGCGCAAGGGCGGTGTTTTGTTCACGAATGGTATCCTGATCTTCGTCTTTAGCGAGCATCGTCATCAGGGTTTCCACACTGCCCTTGACGTACAGCATGAGTTTGCCGTCAACCCGGTTGAAACTGGCACTGAAAGC
>JBNKEN010000422.1:0-10586 GCA_050288805.1 Pseudoalteromonas sp. | reverse complement strand
AGCAGCAATAGGAAAAAGGGCCCTCAACGGGCCCTTTACGTAAGGTAAACCCGGGCCGTGTTTTCAGCCAGTTGATGAGATGAAAAACGTTGTTCGGCGGTTTTTCTCGCCGCATTTCCGAGCCTGGCCGTGAGTTCCTGGTCGTCAAGCAGGGTGCGTATACAAGCGATGAGTTGCTCCTTGTTGCCGGAATCGAACAGCAATCCGTCTTGGTTGTCGTCGATAATCCGGGCGTTGTCTGAAACCCGGCTTGCGATCACCGGCACGCCGCAGGCCATGGACTCCAGGATCACATTAGGGGTTCCTTCAAACAGTGACGGCAGGACGGTGAATTGACAGGCCGGATACAGGTTTTCAACGTCGTCGCGGTTGCCGAGCATGATAACCTGGTTGGCAAGGGGGCCGGTTTCTATCTGCTCCCTGATGCCCCTGCAATAATCCTCTGAACCGTGCATGCCCGCATACAGCATGTCGCCGACCAGCAGCAGTTTTAGCCTGGGATAATCCGGCAGTATCTGTTCCAGCGCAGACAACAGCAACGGGTGATTCTTCTGCGCCTTGAAGCTGGCGAACATCCCGATAAGTTGCACATCCTCATCAAGGCCAAGGCGGGCCCTTGCTTCGGACCGATTAGCCGGCATAAAGCGCTCCGTATTGACCCCGTTATAGATGACTCTGTATTTATCGGCACAAAGACCCGTTTCCCGGGCGTTGAATTCGGCTCCCCGTTGTGAGTTGGCGATGAGTTTATCTACCATGCCGGCGGTGAGCCTATAGGCTATCTTATGAATCGGTTTTAGTCGGTAATCGGCATTTCGCTCCGAGCCTATTACAGCGACATTGCCGACCCAGGCGGCGGCGAGGCGTGTCGCGATTTCCGCATCGAACAAATAGCTGTGCGCGACCCTAATTTGTTTTTCCCGCATCAGCCGGGCCAGTCTGGGCACCACGGAAAAATCGAATTTACTTTGCTTCTCTATCACATGAAGTTCTACGTCGGGTTTCAGCTGATCTGCCAAGGGGGTGTAGCCGGAGAGCGAGCAGATACAGATATTAAATTCCAGCCGGTTAAGGTGATTGACCAGCTCGACGACCTGCCGCTGGGCGCCGCCGAATTCCAGATTGCTGATCACTATCAGCAGGTTGGTTTTATTGCTCATCGCCGATTGCCTTTGCCTGCAAGGTAACGGTATTGGCGAGCAACAGGTTGAGGCGGGGATGATCGGTTAATTTTTTTGTCAGCCAGTGAGACAGCCTGATATTGAAGGCCGAATCCTCGAATTTGGGTGACAGCAATCCGTAGCTGCTGAACCTGACCTGCTCCAGAGCGAAATGATGTGCTTGCAAGGTGTCGGAAAACTCTGCCAACGACCATTGGCGATGAAATATCTCATCTTTGCGGGCTGAATGTCCGAGCAGCTTTTTGAGCGGTCGGGTGATGACTTTTTCCAGTTTTCGCAGCCTACGAAACAGCGAGCTCTGGTTGGGGACTGACACGATGAAGCGCCCGTTTTCCGTCAAGACGCGGTGAATTTCGTCAAGGGCGCGCGGGTAGTCTTCTATGTATTCCAAAACGCCAAGGGCGACAACCACGGAAAAACGCTTGTCGGCAAAGCTCATTTGAGTGGCGTTCCCTTGCGAGACATGAATATGCGGGCCGCGGGCGAGCGCCGTTTTTACCATTTTCGGCGAAATGTCGATGGCATAGATGTCCCAGTCTCCGGTTTGGGAGATGGCCTCGAAGCTGGAGCCGGTACCGCAGCCAAGGTCGAGCAAGCGTTTGTTGTCGCATTCGGGTTCCAGGTTTTGCAATAAGGCTTGGGTATGCGCCAGGCGTTGCTGCAAATCGAGGTGAGATATGCTTGCGGAGCGGCGCGTATAATAGTCATGCCATTCGTCGCTTTGTTGATCGAAATGATGGCCGACGTCGTTTTCCAGCAGAGCGATAAAGGCCTGTTCAAATTGGCTCATGACCTGCTCCGGCGCATGATGCTCGCGGTAGTAATCGAAACAGTTCTGTGAGCTTTCCAGCCAGCTTTCTTTGTCGTCAATAAAGCGCCCAAGGGCTTCGGCCAGCTCATCCTGGGTGGTGACAAATGCCCCGAGGTTATGGCTTTGTACTATATCATCCGGGTCAAAGGTGGTGACCAGGGGAAGGCCGTAACTCCATGCTTCGAGGAAAATGTTCGGAAAACCTTCGAAAACCGAGGTACAGCAGAGCAGCGAGGCGTTCTGGTAAACATCGATCATGTCGCTGCGGCTGACCTTGCCGAGATAGGTAACGTTCGGGGTTTCGTCGATGCGGGACAGAATACGCTGTATGTACTGTGGGCTGTCGTCCTTGGGGCCCGCCACGGTAAATTGCAGCTCAGGCAAGCGCTTTGCCACGTCAAGCAGCCAGTCTATTCGTTTTACGCTGCGCAACCGGCCGACCCAAAGAATGTTGCGATTGTCATAGAGTTTTTCTCGCTGATAGCCGGGCCGGAAGGTCGGCGGGGTACCCGGCATATTGATCACTGTCGACTTGAGTCGATAGTTGCTCATCAGCTTTTGTTGCTGGCGTTTGGTTTGGGCAATCAGCAGGTCGGCATGGAGCAGCCCGTAGCGGAAAAAGCGAATTTCGTACCAGGGATGTTTGCCACGAAACCGATTGTCGCAGTCGGATTCGTTGGCAACGGAATAGACAAAGGGTTTGTTGTGCAGGCGGCACCACAGGGCAACCTGGCCGGTAACCGCCTCGAAGCAGTTGTGATAATAAAGGTCGGCATCGGCCACCCTCAGCGCCCTGATAAGAGAACTCCAGCGCGGAATGAAAAAGCGCAATACGGGGATCCCCTGCTTGGGTCGACATAATTTGATGACGCGTATATCGCCCAATTGCTCGATATCGTCGCCACCTTCATGCCAGGTGATCACGCTGACTTCGTGACCTCTGGATGCCAGCCAGCGGCTCATGAGTTCGGTTTGCCGTTCAACACCGCCGATATGGCCGGAATTTTCTCCGGTCAGTGCGCCGTATGCATTATGAGCAACAATACATATTTTCATGATTGTATTGATTTTTTCCTTATGGCCTCAGTGTGTCGATCCAGCTGCGCAGAGCTGAAACGGCGAACAGCGCTTTCTCCGGTTGTAGCTGGTGGGGGAAGTGAAAGCGTCTTAACGACATCAGATCACAGTGTAGACCATTCAAGCCAGGATTTGTGGTCAAGGCACAGATGTAGCCGCTCTCTGCCACCAGCGTGCCGGTTTGGTGGTGGTAGCTGTTATCCGGGAAGCAGAAGCTGGGACTGGGGTCGGGCAGGTGAAAGGCCAGTTCCAGCCTGGCGTCGTTGATCTCACGTCTGGCTGATTCGGCAGGAAGGTTTGCCAGGCGCGCATGGTGTACCGTGTGATTGCCCACCTCTATTTGCCCGGCGCCGACCGCATCGATGAGCTGCGGCCAGGAGGCCAGGCGGCATTGCGGATCTGTATCCATGATGTCGGCAAGGGCCTTACCGGTTTCCTTTTCTATCTGCTCGGCCAAGTCATCGAGATAGCGTCTCATTTCATCATCGCGTTCAAAATGGGCTTTTACCTTGTGCCGAAAACTGCGATAGCTTTCGGCCAGCCGGTGACGGGAAGCACAGTCGAAGCCAAATTTTTCGTTACCCAATTGCACTTCGTATGCGGGGCGGGTGATTTGTTGCAGGGCGTAATCCAGACGATCGAACCAAAACGGGCGGTTCGAGGCGGTATGCGCGGTTGCAACGTAAATGGCCGGGACGATGTCGAAACGACGAAACTCGGGGAGGGCCAGCGCAAGTTGATTGTGATAGCCGTCGTCCAGGGTGATAACCAGCGCATTCTCAACCGGCGAGGACTCGCCCCTTAAAATGGCAATGGCCCGAGCCAGGGAAACAAAGTTGTAATGCCGCGCAAGCAAGGCGAGATTTTTTCTCAGCACCTCTACGGAAGTGGTATGGCGCAGTGGTTGCCAGCGTGCCTCGGGTGCAGTGATCCCGTGCAGATACAGTATGGTAACCTGTTTGCGGGTAAACCAGCGACTGAATGAGACTAGCGGACTCATTACCCGTGCAAGCTGGCTGCTGAACCAAGCCATGAATGACCTTATTATTACTTTTTGGGATACGTAGCTGCGCCCGAGTTCAGAGCGCTGTGCTAAGCGTAGTTCACAATTGCTCCGCTCTCTAGGTGAAAAGTATCACTTCATTCGCGAAACCCAGGTCGCGTGCTTAATCGACTGGACTATAGTTAGATGAGCCCGGCTCTTCGTTGGTAGTCCAGGAGCCTTTCATCAGTGCAATGACGGCTGGCGTCAAGGAAATTACATGGAATATCCGCTTCATTTTCTGTACCGCATGATATTTGCATTTTTGTTGGCGGTTATTTGCTGGACCCAATTTCCCGTGTTGCTTGCCATCAGCGAAGAATGGAGCAGTGTCAGTGCATACAGCCATGGTTGGCTGGGCGCTGCATTGGCATTTTATGCGCTGTGGTCGTCGCGTCGCAGGTTAAGTCGGATGCCATTGGAGCCAAGCTGGTGGGGAGGGATTTTTGCCGTTTTTTGCAGTGCAGGCCTGATCTTGGCCTCACTTGCCAATGTGCAGCAGGTTCAGTTGCTGGGGCTTTTCGCTTTACTTTTCGGGTGTGTCTGGGCGAGCTTTGGTTGGCAGCGCTGTAAGGCGATGGGATTTTTCTGGCTGCTGTTGCTGCTGAGTTTACCCGTTTGGCATTTTATTCAGCCGCTGTTGCGTGAGTTATCGACCTCGGTCAGTGTGGCTGTGGTCAGCTTGTTGGGGGTCGCGATCGAGCGTCAGGGTTACCGCCTGATAGCTCCGGGTGGGATTTTTGAGGTAGAGCCGGCCTGTTCCGGCCTGGGTTTTTTTCTCGTCTCTGCGCTGTTTGCCGTCTGGGTCGCTTTTTTCAACCGGCTGAAGCACTCCCAGGCCCTGCGTTTAACAGCACTGTGTCTGGCTACGGCGCTGCTTGCCAATTGGGTGCGCATCATCACCATTATTTTGGTCGGTAATGCGACCAAAATGGAACATATCATCGTAAAAGATCACCTCACTTTCGGTTGGGTGGTTTTTGCGCTTTTTATGGTGCCCCTGGTGCTGATGGCGAGACGATTTGAAACGACAGAGCAAAGGGAATTGTATTTCAAAGGTAACCGTCGATGGGATTTTAAACCCATGCTGTTGCTGCTGTTTTTCATCGCCATCAGTTATCAGACCGGCAGTTACCTGTCGCGCCCATCCGCTTCGGAACATCAATTAGCGGTGCACCAGCCGGCCTTTGCACGCCTTGGTGAAACGTTTGCCGTCAGCGCCAACTGGTGGCCGGAATTCCCCGGGGCCAGCTCGCGCCAATTTCAGTTTTTCACCGACGAGGATGGCATGTTGCAGTTACTGGTTGTCAATTACAGCCGTCAAAGCCAGGGAAAGGAGCTTATTTATGTCGACAATAAACTGTTTTCGCCACAACGCTGGCGAGTCGTTAGCGAAAAAAGCCTGAAAGTTGATAACCACGAAATCAATCGGGTTCCTTTGTTGCATCTTTCGAGAAGCGGCGCTCGGGAGCGGTTTATCGCCTACTGGTATGTCATTGATGACAGGGCTACCGCCAGTTCGTGGCAGGCCAAACTGGTGCAGCTGGCCGCCGTGTTAAGGGGGAAACCCGGGGCAAGTCTGGTGGCGGTTGCCGTTGATGTGGAAGGCGATAAGGTGGCGGGCGCTCCGGAGCGGTTGGCGCGGTTTATTGCTGCATTGCAATGGCGAGCCGCTGATTGAAAAGGACCTGAACCATGCAATCACTGCGGTGGTACGCGAAACGTTTACGAATGATGTCCTGGCGTGAAATAGTCTGGCGCCTGGAAAGTCTTGTTGCCGAACGCATTGAAGGGCTGAAGGTGGCCTGTCATTGGACACCCAAGCCGCAATTGAGGCCCGAGGAGTTGCCGGGACAATTGCCCGATGTCGGGTTCCATGTCATAAGGGCATCGCAATCAGAGTATCTTCCCCTGTGGCGTGAAAGGCTGCTCAGTCAGGCGAATGATTTGCTGGCGCATCGGTTCAGCTATTTCAACCTGGATAAGGTTTATCTCGGGGATCCCATCGACTGGCACCGGGATCACAATGCGGGGATCGCCAGCTGCCAGCAAGCGGTTCGGGCGGTCGACTACCGGCGGTTTGAGCAGAACGGCGATTGCAAACAGGTTTGGGAACCAAACCGTCATCACCAGCTGGTGGTATTGGCCAGGGCCTATTACATCACCCGGGAACCCCGTTACGCGGAAGAGGTGATAACTCAGTTGCAGAGTTGGCTGGACGCCAATCCCTTTGGCTTTGGGATGAACTGGCGCAGCCCGCTGGAGCTGGCTATTCGACTTATCAACTGGGTGTGGGCGCTGGATTTGATTGCCGACAGCGGATTGTTTCACGGGAGCATACATGAGCGGGTGGTCAGGGCCGTTTATCAGCAGTGCCGGGATATCGCGCGTAAGTTCTCCCAAGGCAGTTCGGCCAACAATCACCTTATCGGCGAAGCCGCCGGGTTGTACATCGCGAGCAGCTATTTTCACTTTTTCCCAGAAAGTGCGGCCTGGCGAAGCCAAAGTAAGGCGATTCTGGAAAGCCAAATCATGGCGCAAAGCTATCCGGACGGAGGAGGGCGAGAGCATGCGTTCAGCTATCAGTTCTTCACCTGGCAGTTTTTTCTCTTGTCCGGGCTGGTAGCGAGCTGGCGCCGGGATGAGTTTTCACCAGCGTATTGGCAGCGGCTGGGTAGCATGGCCGGCTTTCTGGCAAAACTGGGGCAGGGTGGGCCCGTTCCCATGTTAGGCGATCAGGACGACGGTTATGTACTGGATTTGGGAGATCCGGTTCATGACATCGAGGCGCTAAAGAGCATTGCCGCTCGACTGTTTCCCGAACACAGCGAATTTTTTCCCGCGGGAGAAAGCGAAAGCGGATCCTGGCTTCTTTCCACGCCCTTAAAACCCGTCCCCGCCGATACCAGATTAAGCACCGAATGCTTTCCCGATTCCGGCTATTATCTGCTGCAGCACGGCCGTGCCGGCGATGCCGACAGTGTCAGTGTGGTTTTTGATGCGGCCGAACTGGGCTATACCCGCATCGCCGCCCATGGCCATGCCGACGCCCTGAGCCTGGTTGTGAGGTTAGCGGGAAAGGAGCTGTTGGTCGACAGCGGTACCTATGATTATTTCAGCCATCCCGAGTGGCGCAATTATTTCCGCTCCACCCGGGCGCACAACACGGTGGAGATCGACGGCTTGGATCAGTCCGTCAATTGCGGCCCGTTTATGTGGCAACAGCATGCGGAATGCTCACAGGTAACGTGGCAGCCCGATGACGACGGGGGGCAGGTTTGTGCAAGTCATAACGGTTATCACAGGCTTTTCGATCCCGTCACTCATACCCGATGTGTGGCGTTGCATGCGGACCAGCGGGTACTGAGGATCACAGATACCCTTGAGTGCAAGGAGGAGCACGAAATCAAACAGTATTTTCATTTTTCCGAGTATTGTAACGAATTCGATCTTCAACCTGGGCAGCTCAGCTTACGTTGTGACGGTCGTTTGGTACGGGTATCGTTTTCACGTTTACTGGTGGCGCACCTGGTATCCGGATCGGGAGACCCGGCGGAAGCGGTTCCCGGTGGCGGCTGGTTGAGTCGCCGCTATCATTGCCTGACGCCCACCACCTCATTGGTGCTTTACACGCGTATTGGTGCCGATGAAAGCCTGGTTACCGAGTTTTACTGGGAACCTGATTAAGCCATTTCAGGTAACGTCCGCCGGGCCAAAACGCCAGTACGTGTATCGGTAGGTTTCGTAGTGTTCTGCGCCAGATCAGCAGGTCGCGACCCTCCCTGAATCGGGCCCGCCAGCGTTTTTTATGTGCCGTATATTCGCCGAGAAAGTCATATTCTTCGGCGCCTTGTTGCTCGCAATGCCGTATGACATGGTGACGTAAAAGGTGGCCGGCTCCCTTAAGCTCACTGTCTGTGTCGAATCCTTCCTGTAGCGCCATAAAGCGGTTGTCGTACAGGTAGCCTATCTGCATTGCCACCGTGGCGCCGTTAATGGTCAGGGAAAAAAGCCTCAATGTGCCTTGATTCAGCGCTGTCGGAGCATAGAGGCGGTAAAAGGTTTGCAGTTCAGGACGCCGTTCAAAGCTGCCGTGCTCGCCTGCGTTTTGGCGTCGTCGGTTGTGCAGCTCGAACAGGGTGGTCAGCTCAGATTGCAGTTGCTCCTGGCTGGTACAGCTGGCAAAAACGGCTTCGCCCGTTTGATGCGCCTTATTACGGCAGGTACGTATCGTCTGTTTTAATCCCTTGGGGAGTTTATCAAGCACCGAAGCCGGGCTCAGTGATATGGCGGCAAAGCCTCTGATTCTGGTTCGCCATGCCAGGTTGTCGGTGTTGGCAACCGCGTCCAGCTGGTCTTTGCCCGATCCCGAAAAAGCGGCGATATTGGGCAGGTAAATTAGATCCCAGTCGCAATGATCTCGCACGTATTGCCACAGAGCTTGTCGTAGTGAGGGATGGTGATCCTTACGAACGATAAAGTTTCCGTATTCGGAGCCGACGCCTTCGTCTCCCAGCAGCCTGAGCGCAGCGTAATTTATCGTCCCCAGCAAGCGCAGCCGAGCACGGTAAAGGGGCGCAATACCTTGCAATTCATTGTCGTGCCAGAGGGTGATGATCAAGGGGGAGGGAGGTATCGGTCTGGAACGACGCCAGCAATCTATCCAATCCCAGGTCAGGAAAAGACAATCGGCATCGGAGGCTCGCAACAGCGCATCCCATTCTGGCTTCAAAGACTCAAAGCCTTGCCAGTCCTGATACACAATTATTTTCGGCTGTTTATCAGTCATATATCATTTCATTTTTCTGATACGTCCGTGCTAGTCGTAAAGTCGTATATAATTTTACTATTGTTCGAATTGTGAACAGCTCATTAAGAGGCTTGATTATGGAGAAGTATAAGGCAATCAGTGTCGGAGCAAACAGTTATTCTGCGTTAACCCGGATTTATGACCTGCTGATCATCTATCTCGCTTTTTATCTGGTGACGTTGACCTATGACGTGCCCTTTAACGAACCCTATGTGTTGGCCGTTTCGCTGGTATTTACCTTCTTTGTTTTGCTGGCAGAGGCCTTCGGCCTTTACCGCCGATGGTTCGTGAAAAAGTTGAAGGTTATGGTACTGGTGCTCGTCAGCGTGATTTTGCTTTCCTTTATCGGTTTGCTGATGGTGGCCTTTTTTCTGAAAATCAGTGACAGCTACTCCCGTGTCGGGCTGTCCCTTTGGTTTGCATATGCTCTTGCTGGGCTGGTCGTGTCGCGTTTGTTTCATTCCCACTGCAAGCGGCAATTGGTCAAGAGCGGCTATTTAACCAGGCGCGCGGCCATCGTCGGTGCGACTCCGGCCGGGGAGCACCTGGCCGAACAATGTGACCTGTATCCGGAGCTGGGCTTCAAATGTGTCGGTTTTTATGATGACCGCCTGCCCGAGCGTTTGCCGGAGGAGCTCCGCGCCAAGGTTCTAGACGATGTGGACCACTGTGTCGAGCAGGCCAAGCGCGGTGAGATTGAAGTGTTGTTTCTTGCGCTGCCGATGGAGGCCCAGGAGCGCATCAAGAGCATAGTTAACCAGTTGGGGGACACCACGGTCGATGTGCATTTGATCCCTGACTTCCTGTTATCAAACCTGATGCACGCCCGGGTCGACAGGATCGGCGACATGGATACCCTGAGCGTGTTTGAATCTCCCTATCACGGTGCGAAAATGCTCGCCAAGCGGGCAGAGGATCTGTTTCTTGCCTGCGCGATCCTGCTGTTGGTATCACCATTGATGCTGGCCATTTCTGTGGCCATAAAGCTGACCTCCAGGGGGCCGGTGTTCTTTAAACAGGACAGATACGGACTCGGGGGGGAGAAGATCCAGGTATGGAAGTTCCGCACCATGAAGGTGATGGAAAACGGCGATAAGGTGGTACAGGCCGGCAAGAACGATCCCAGGGTCACACCGCTCGGACGCTTTTTACGTCGTACCAGCCTGGACGAGCTGCCACAGTTTTTCAACGTGATTTTGGGCGAAATGTCTGTGGTCGGCCCCCGGCCCCACGCGGTTTCCCACAATGAGGAATACCGACGCAAGGTGGCGTTTTACATGCTCAGGCATAAGGTTAAGCCCGGTATTACCGGATGGGCTCAGGTCAACGGCTGGCGCGGTGAAACCGATACGGTTGAGAAGATGATCAAGCGTGTCGAGTATGACCTGCAATACATCCGTCATTGGAGCGTATTGCTGGACTTCAAGATCATTCTTTTGACCATAGTCCGGGGCTTTGTCGATAAAAACGCCTACTGACCCAGGCTTGAAGCGATGGCCGTGAGCCGTCGCTCGGCCATCGCGTCCTTGATAGCGGCCCCGGTAATGCCTTCGGCGATACAATCCCGGGCATCAACCTGGCTTGCCGCCCGGGCTGCCTGTTCCAATTGCTTCCGGTTAATGTTGCCCATGCGGTAGATGGTTACGGCCTCGAGCAACTGAGAGA
>JBNKEN010000421.1:0-10600 GCA_050288805.1 Pseudoalteromonas sp. | reverse complement strand
TGGCACTACCTGCGGGCTCGCGCGCCGAGGCCAGCAGGCTGGAATATCGGATAAAGCAGCTCAGCAAAGCGCAAAAGCGTGGTTGGGTGGACAGGCAAATAAGTTTATCCGGCACCTGAGACTATTCGACAACTTCTTCCTGATTGTCCTGTTGTACCGGCAGCCGTTTGGCGATATAGGGCGCCTCTGCGAGCCGTGATAATAATCCCGCTATGTAGTCGACGCTTGCCTCATACAGGGGCCATTCGATGGCATCGAACTTATCGCCGGCGCTGTGGTAGTGCTTATCCTCACCGACACCGAAATAGATGAAGGGGATCCCCGCTTTGGCAAAGGCGTAGTGATCACTGGCACCTTTCCAATCGATACGCTGCTCACCGGTGAGGCGGTTGAGCTGGCGGGCTGAGGCGGTATACCTGACGCCAAGCTGTGATTGTGCGGGTAGCAGCCGCTCCAGTTCCCCGACAAGCGTTGAAATCGTGTAACCGTAAAGGCGCGGCTTATTCTTCTGTGGCGCCAACATATCCAGGTTTATATTAAGCACTATGCGTTCTAACGGATTATTTGCGACAAAATGCTTGGCGCCGTACAGGCCTGTTTCCTCCGCGTCTGTCGCGACAAAAACCAGCTGGTACGGGAAAGAGTGGTTCCTGAATTTTTCGGCTAAGGTCAGCAGGGCGGCAACGCCGCTGGCGTTGTCATTGGCGCCGGGATGGACCTTGCCGCCACGCTCGCCTAAATGATCGTAATGGGCGGTCAGCACAATGGCGGGACGGGTATCGTTGTTAAGTCGGGCAATAACGTTTTGTCCCTTGGCGCTGGAAAAGATGCCCTGCGGGAACTCAAAATATTGGCGTGTGACCTGGTAACCCGTCTGTTTGAAACGCATCGCAATATAATCGGCCGCTTTTTGGCTGCCCTCGGTGCCCGCCTTGCGCCCGGACAAATCGCTGCCGGTCAAATGCGCCATATCAGCCGCCAAGGAGCCACCAGGCGGGGATGTTGCGGGTGTGCCGAATGACAAAAATAGACTGAACAGCAGGGGCGTTTTTTTTATTTTCATTGCTTTACCAGCCAGTCCAGTTTGTCCAGCTTGCGTTGATAGCGGTCTTTTTCATAATCGAAATCGGCATTTTGTCGGGCCCGAGATAAATAGAGTTTCGTCAGCTTCATGTCGCCGAGTTTAAAATAAGTGCGCGCCAAACCGAAATAACTGTCGTGAATTTTAGGGTCCAGGTGTTGTGCCCGCTTATAGTGGGCGATGGCTTTTTCATAGTCCTGGTTTACATAAGCCTCATTACCTAGGGCCACGAAATAATAGGGGTTGTTGCGCCGTTTAGCGGTAAGATTCTGTTTGATCGCCTCGGCCTGCTGTGCCCGGCCGGTCAGGTCATATAAAATAGCCAGATTACCAAGCGCCGTATTGTTTTCCGAATCCAAATCGATTGCGTAGTTGTAGGCGGTTTCCGCATCATCCAACCTGTCATTCATTCTCATCAATATGCCCAGATTGCCCCAGCTTCCGGAGTAGGCCGAATCGGTCTTGATGGCCGCGACAAAGTAGCTGTAGGCCAGATCATAGTCTTGCGAAACCATGGCGGCGGCACCCTTGTTGTTGTAAAACATGGCAGCGACCCGTTCTTTGCTGATCTCTGTGGTGGGAAACTCTCGCTTGCGGCTGTCCGGATCGAAGTCGACAACAAGCGAGTTCCTGTTATTAACATACAGTTCCTTTACCGCGTTGCGGGCTATCTTTGGCTGTCTCAGTTTTAGATTAACGTGTCCGGTCAGCAGGTTGTATCCGCGATCCAATGCCCAGTATTCCGGAATGTGAACCCGCTGGAACTGGCCGTGCAGGCCAAGGTGTTCGGCCATGGCGTAGGCCAAAATCGACAATGACAGGCAATTGGCGTTGAGCTGTTGGTAGGTTTGGCTGGCGGTCAGGGTGGCGCCGGACTGGTAATTAAGCGACGTATCGCCGTTTTTTAACAGAAACTTTAACAGACGCCGGGTTGCCGAAAGATCCCGTTTGTCCTCCGGAAAGTAATTGTCCAGCTGCTGCTGCATTGCAGGCGTCAGGGCAAATATCTCCGACGCATCTTCCACCTGTTGCACGGTGAATGCGTTGTTGTTGAGAAGCGATTCGGGCATGTGCCGGACGGACTCTGTGGTTGACTGGCAACCGCCAAGCAGGGATGTGGCAAAAAGGGCGATAGTGAGCGGGAACAACAAACGGGATATGGTCATAAGGACTGCCTCATAATTTATGACTTACGATTCAGTATAGTCGATGATGGCAGACCTTAAAGGGATAGACTGTTACAAGGCGTTTCAAGCCTGCTGTTCATTAAAGGTGGCGACAAGCGCATCGAGACGTTGGGCCGAGTCGGCCAGCGCCAGGACTTCTTCGGTGACCTGCAGCTGTTCGTGCACCACGTTGTCACTGATCACGCTGATTTGCTCCACCGTACGGCCGACATCCGCGACCACGTTGCTTTGCTGTTCGGTGGCCGTTGCGATCACCGTCGCCATATCGTTGATCTGGTTGGCCGTTTCAGCCACCTGGTTGAGCAATTCGACCGAGCTGTGCATGGTGTCGACACTGCTGACCGCCTTTTCCCGCGACAGCCGGATATTCCTCACCACCTGAGCCGACGATTCGTTCAGCTGCTCCATCATGGCCTGAATTTCATCCGTCGATTGGGAGGTGCGCCGGGCCAGGGCTCTTACCTCGTCGGCCACCACCGCGAATCCGCGTCCATGTTCACCGGCCCGGGCCGATTCGATGGCGGCGTTGAGCGCCAGCAGGTTGGTCTGCTCTGAGATATTGCGGATCACGTTGAGGATATTGCCTATCTGTTCGGTTTTTTGGGCCAGCAGATCGATTTCCTCGCTCATACGGCTGATGTCGTCCGCCAGGGCGGTGATCGCCTGTTGGCTGCTTTCCACCTGACGCTGACTGGTTAAGGTTTGTTCTTTACTTTGCTCGGTATAACGGGCTGCATTGGCGGCGCTTGAGGCTATTTCCTGTACCGTGGCACCCATCTGGTTCACCGCGGCGGCTACGCTCAGGGTTTGTTCTTTTTGCTGATCCAGATCTATGCCGTTCTTTTGCGCCTGCTCGAACACCTTGTTAGACGCACTGCGGATGCCGTGGCTTTCCTCTGCGACTGCATTGATGGCATTTTCTATTTTGCCGATGAAGGCATTAAAACCGTTGCCGAGCGCCGCAAGTTCAGGTTGTTTATGCTCGGGGATACGATAATGAAGCTTGGCTTCGCCGCTGCCGAGTTCGCTGAAACGCGCCGCAATTTGTTGCAACGGGGCTGCGATGGTGCGCGCAAAGATGTAGCCTCCGAGGCTTGCAAGCAGGGCGATGATCACGGCGAAACTGACGATTTGCCATTGCAAGCGGCTGATGCCCGAAAAGACCTCGTTACGTGGCACTTCGGCCACCACATACATGTGGGTACCGGCGATGGGGCTTGCCGCCACCATCAACGGATTGCCGTTTAGATGCAGCTGTTCAAGTGCAAATTGCCGGCCGTTGAGCAGGCGCGATTTAAGCGGCTGACCATAGATCTGGTCGATATTTTTCTTGGCCACCAACTCGCTGTTTTTATGCAGTTGCACCAGTCCGTTATCGTCGGCCACAAAAATAAAGCCGGATTCTTCTATCTTAAAGCGTTTCAACAGCGCCTGCATGTCGTCGATGCTTTTTGCAACCCCGGCCATCCCCGTTCCGTTCAGTTGCTGGTGGTTGACGTACATGCGCACGTCCGTCGGCGATTCCTGATAGATACTGACCGAACGCTCCTGGCCGGAGTCGCGAAATGCGAAGAACCAGCCGTCCTGCTCGTGATTGAGAACCCGAAGAAAACCCTTGTCGTTCCAATATTCAGCGCTGTTTCGATTGGCCCAGGAGGCCGTGACCAGATCATACTGGGCGACGATGCGTTTGAGATTGGCCAGGATCAGTGCGTCGTCCTGTTGTCCGCTCTTGGCGGCCCAGTCCAGTACGAAAGGATTGCCGGAAAGTTGTTCGCTGGCTTCGAGCAATACGGTAATTTCCTTGCTGAGGTAATTGCTGATCGCATTAACCTTGCTTGGCAGCTCGGATTCGACCATCCGGGTTTCGATTATGTTCTTGGCACTGACCAGCGCCATGACACCGATAAGCAGCGCGACGGCGATGGCAATGATACTCGACAGGAAGGAAACTTTTTGACTTATTGTACTTCTGCTAAACCACATATTTGCATAGAAATAATCAAAGGACTGAGTATCTTAGCATAGTCGATATGGGAACGGATATTACAATTTTATAACAAAAAAGCCCGCAGTATGGCTGACGGGCTTGGCTTCTAACAAGCGAAAGGTTACACGATTCGTTTCATGGCCGACATATGGCCGCGCAGGACCTCGCCGACGGTTTCGACCGGGTGTGAGCGCAATGACCGGTTGACCGCGATCAATTGCTGGTTGTCGACACCGAGATCCGCGCATTCCAGGCCCCGGCCTATGACGTCGGTATCGAGCGTAGCCATAAAATCCTGCAGCAGCGGCAGGCAGGCGTGGTTGTATAGATAGCAGCCGTATTCTGCGGTATCCGAAATCGTTCGGTTCATTTCAAACAGCTTTTTACGGGCGATGGTATTGGCAATCAGAGGCGTTTCATGCAGTGATTCGTAATAGGCGGATTCCGCCTTGATACCGGCCGCCGTCATGGTTTCAAAGGCCAGCTCGACACCGGCCTTGACCATGGCAACCATCAGAATACCCTTGTCGAAGAAATCCTGCTCGCTGATGTCCACATCGGCGTTTTGCTGTTTCTCGAATGCGGATTCGGCGGTTTGGGCGCGCCAGCCGAGCAGCTTGGCATCGTCTTCAGCCCAGTCCTTCATCATACCCATGGAGAATTCACCGCTCATGATGTCATCCATGTGCTTGTTGTATAGCGGTCGCATAATGCTTTTCAGTTCTTCACTCAGTGCAAAGGCCTTGAGCTTAGCCGGGTTGGACAAACGGTCCAGCATGTTGGTCACACCGCCGTGCTTGAGCGCTTCGGTGATCACTTCCCAACCATACTGGATAAATTTGGAGGCATAGCCAGGATCTATGCCTTTTTCCACCATTTTGTCGAAACAAAGCAGGGAACCGGTTTGCAGCATGCCGCATAAAATGGTTTGTTCGCCCATCAGATCCGATTTTACTTCCGCTACGAAGGACGACAACAGCACGCCGGCCTTATGGCCGCCGGTGCCCGCCGCATAGGCCTTGGCCTGCGCCAGCCCCTTGCCTTCGGGATCATTTTCCGGGTGAACGGCGATCAGCGTCGGTACGCCAAAGCCGCGTTTGTATTCTTCCCGTACTTCACTGCCCGGGCATTTCGGGGCCACCATGATCACCGTGATGTCTTTACGCACCTGCATGCCTTCTTCCACTATGTTGAAACCGTGGGAATAGGCTAGGGTTGCGCCCTGTTTCATCAGCGGCATCACGGCAGTGACCACCGCTGAGTGCTGTTTATCCGGCGTCAGATTTAAAACCAGATCCGCATCCGGGATCAGTTGTTCGTAGGTGCCGACCGTAAAGCCGTTCTCTTGGGCGTTCAGGAACGATTGGCGGCGCTCGTCGATGGCGCTTTGGCGTAATGCGTAAGCGACATCCAGCCCCGAATCACGCAGATTGAGACCTTGGTTCAGGCCTTGTGCACCGCACCCGACGATCACCAGTTTTTTGCCCTTGAGTACGTCGACGCCGTCACTGAACTCCGATGCGTCCATAAATTCACACTGGCCCAGTTGCGCCAGCTGTTCACGTAGAGAGAGGGTATTGAAATAGTTCGCCATGTTAGTATCCATTGTATCTGTTCGGTAAAGACCGCGTAGCCACCAATTTAGGGGTGTTTTATATTTGCGTAAAATGATATATTCGCACTAAAGTGTTTCATTATCTGAAATGTAAGTGTTGCCATGGACCACAGACAATTACGTTATTTTCTCGCCCTTGCCGAAACCCTGCACTTTGGCCGTGCCAGTGAACGTTGCCATATCAGCGCGCCGACCCTGAGCCGGAATATTAAACAGCTGGAAGAAACCCTCGGCATGGCGTTGTTTGAACGGGACAACCGTTCGGTCAAGTTGACCCGGGTAGGCGTTGCCTTTATCGATTACGCTAATGCCACTCTGGCGAACTGGCAGCGTTTCAAACAGGGGATTGAAAACGATGCCAACGTATTGACCGGAGAGGTCAGCATTTACTGTTCGGTGACCGCTTCTTATAGTTTTCTCTATCAGCTGCTGGAGCGTTTGCGCTCGGAACATAGCGGGATCGAGATTAAACTGCACACCGGCGATCCGGCACAAGCCATTGATCGTGTGCTTGACGGTCATGAGCAGGTGGCGATTGCCGCCAAACCGGAGAAGTTACCGGCACAACTGGCGTTTACCTCCATCGGCTTTTCTCCCCTGGTATTTATTGCACCGAAAATCCCCTGCGAGGTCAGCGAGTGTCTGGCGCAAAGCGAGACCATTCCCTGGCAGTCACTGCCGTTTATCGTGCCGGAGCAGGGGCTGAACCGCAAACACCTTGAGGACTGGTGGCGCAAACAGGGGGTTCATGCCCGAATTTATGCCCAGGTAACCGGCCATGAGGCGATGGTGTCTATGGTCAGCCTGGGCCTAGGTGTGGCCCTGGTGCCGCGGATTGTGCTCGATACCAGTCCGCTGGCCGACAAGGTCCGGATTTTGCCGGTTGCCGATTCACCGCCGCCGTTTGAAATCGGCCTGGCGGTCCTGCGCAAGGCGTTGCATGACCCGGTGATCAACGCTATCTGGCAACTTGCCGAGACGCTTTAACCGGGTTGTGAACAAAAAGCGTGATTTTGTGAATCTTTGTTACCCAGCGCTGACGCTTGTATGTCGGGTTGGTAAACTGGCCCTGAGTCTACAGGGATAATCGATATGCGTTTTTTACTCCTTTTATGTTTGTTGCTTGCCAGCGTGTCGGGTCGTAGTGAACCGACCGAGGTGGAAACCGGGCAATGGCAGCTGGCCGCCAATCTCGGCGTCGGCGTTGCGACCAATCCGCTCTACGGTGGTGATAACTTTCCCCTTATCCTGGTGCCCGATATCGCTTGGTACGGGGAACGCTGGTATTTCGACAACGGCCAGCTGGGTTACACTTTGGCTGAAACGACCCGCCATGCCCTGAGTCTGGTCGGGGAGTTTAATCCGGAAACCCGCTTTTTTGTCGACTGGCACCCGGCAAACCTGCTCGGCAGTTCGGGAGGCGCCATGTTCGCGCAACAGGAAGGGCCGTCACGTAACGCAGTGGATTTGGACCGGGTGGCAAGGCGCAGCTGGGCACTGGAAGGGGGCTTAAGCTACCATTACTTTTCAGATTTCGGGGTCTTGAACCTGGCCTGGTTCTCGGATATCAGTTCGGTGCATAAGGGTGGGCGTTTTGTGCTTGATTGGCAGCAGGCGATAGCCCTTAAGGGCATGACGCTGACTCCGCAGCTGGGTGTTCGCTATCATTCGGGCGCCCTCAACGATTACTTCTACGGTTTAAGCGAGAAAGACGGCTTTATCGATGAAATATCCCTTGGTAGCGGCTGGTTGCCCTATGCTAAACTGGCGCTCGACTGGCCGCTGGACCGACGCAACGCGGTGCGTTTTTATCTCGCCTATTACGATTATGCGGCCTTGGCCGACAGTCCGTTGCTCAGGGACAACAAAAGTGTAACGGCCTTTTTGGGGCTGAGGCACGTTTTTTGATATGAAATTCAAGCGCCTGGTGCCTGTGGCCGGATTAATTTTGTTTTCCTCTGTTGTTCAAGCCGACGGAACCTCCTTGACGTTGAGCCCGAAGGTCTGCGTGGTGGAAAAAAACGGCGAGCCCTGTCCTTTGACATTCTCAATGACCTGGCGGCTGCCAACGCCCCGGGATGTGTGCCTGAAAATCAACCAAACCACCTTAGGTTGCTGGCATCAAAGCATGGCGGGAGAGATAACGTCGCCGTTGGCGGTGACGGGCGATGCAGAGATTCGGCTTGTCGACGGCAATACCGCGCAGGTACTGGCTCGCGAGGAACTGAATGTTCAGAGTGTACGGCGCACACGCAAACGATTACGTTCGCCCTGGCATATTTTCTAAGATTTTAAGCGGGTGCCGGACAGGTTGAATCGCTACCTGTGCCGTACCGCAACGACAATTTAACGGGCTTATTTATGGCAAAGATCTTACTGGTGGAAGACGACCTTGCGCTTCAGGCATTGACCCGCGATTACCTGGAGCAAAACGGCATGCAGGTCAGTGTGCTTGCTCGCGGTGACGAGGTATTGCCGCTGCTTGAAACCGCGCTGCCCGATCTGATTATTCTCGATGTCATGTTGCCGGGAAAGGACGGATTCAGTGTGTGTCGGGAAATCAGAGACAGGTATCAGGTTCCCGTGCTGATGTTGACCGCCAAAGGGGAAGATTTCGATCAGGTTATCGGCCTCGAGCTCGGTGCCGATGATTATGTCATAAAGCCTGCCGAACCTCGGGTTCTTCTCGCGCGCATCAATGCGCTGTTGCGCCGCGCCCGGCAAAATACGTCGCAAAGCGATACCATTCGCTTCGGTCAGCTGTCGATTGACAGAAACAGCCGTATCGTCACCCTGCAAAAGCAGGAAATCGAGCTTACTTCCCACGAATTTGAATTGCTTTGGCTGCTTGCCAGCAGCGCCGGCGAGGTGCTGAGTCGTGAACACGTGCACCGTCAGATGATAGGCCGACAATATGACGGACTGGATCGGACCGTTGACGTCAGGGTTTCGAGGCTACGCAAAAAACTCGGCGATAACAGCGATAAGCCCTACCGGATCAAGACTGTGTGGGGCCAGGGATACCTGTTTGTATCGGACGCCTGGGGTGAATAATCGTTTATGGGAAAGCTCTTTGCCAGCCTTTATCTCTACATCCTGGTGTCGCTGTTTCTCGCCAGCGGGGTGATTGAAAAATTCTGGCCCTATGAAGAGGGAAAGCAGGAATTGATCCTCGGGGAGGATGTCGGCTTGTTGCTCAGCGCCCTGGCGCAGAGTCCGCAGGGGTTGGAGGAAATACGCAGCCGCTATGCACACAGCCTGCTGCCTCGGGTAGACATAGTGTTGCCGCCCGATCTGCAGGCGCAGTTAGACGCAAATCAGGCGATATACCTGTTCGATGAGGAACACCGGCCGCTTTGGTACCTGCCGCTTGACGAGCAAACCTTGCTGCGTGTCGGTCCGATAGCGGACGTCGCTCGCGATACGTCATTTTGGCCTTACCTGATAGTCCTGACTCTGCTCGGGGCGCCGGTGGGTCTGTGGAGCTTTCTGATCTGGCGCGATTTCCTTAAGTTGCGCCATGCCTGTGAGCGCCTTGAAGCGCAACCGGAAAGCGACATATCCACCACCTCCCAGTCGATCTTTTTGCCCATTGCCGACACCCTCAATGCGATGCAGCGCAGAATTAAAGGGCTGCTCAGTGCGCAGCGGGAGCTGACCTCCTCGGTGTCACATGAATTCAGAACGCCGCTTGCCCGGCTCAAGTTCGCCATCGCCATGCTTGAGGGAGATGTCCCGGAGCAGAAACGTAGCCTCTATCTGGCAAACATGCATGCGGATGTGAGTGAGCTCGAGGGCTTGGTCAGCGAAATGTTGCAATACGCCAGGCTTGACCGCGAGCGGCCGGACCTGCACATGGCGCATACGGATCTTGGGCGTTTGGTCGAGGGGGTCGTGGCTAAATTGAGTTTCGATTCCCATATAATTATTCACACCCAAATCAAAGGGCCAGTGAATTGTTTCTGTGATGCGCACTTTGTCGCGCGCAGTATTCAGAACCTGCTTGATAACGCCCGCAAATACGCACGCAGTGAGATCACGCTGACTCTGAGCGAGAAGGAGCAATATTGCATCGTCGATGTCTGCGACGACGGGCCCGGTATCGATCCCGACGAGTGGGAGAGTGTATTCAAACCCTTTACCCGGCTCGATCAAAGCCGGGATAAGCGCACCGGCGGTTATGGCCTGGGTCTTGCCATAGTGGCAAAAATTGTGGGCTGGCACGGCGGTTATTGTGAAGTGGGAGAAAGCAAAAAGGGCGGAGCCCGGGTTTCCCTTTACCTGCCGCAGGGCAAAACACGGGTCTAGGCGTTCAGTATCTTTCAAGCAACGGGCGTAAGGTGTCTTCCAGTCCGTTTAACTTAACCTCGTACATCAGCGCTAATTGTTGCCCGAGTTTTCCTTCCGGAAAACCGCGTTGTTTAAACCAGACCAGGTAGGGTTCCGGCAGGCATAAAAGGGGCTGTCCCGCGTATTTACCGAACGGCATTTTCGTGTTGACGGCTTTTTTCAGTTCACTTGCATCCATAGTTCACCCAGTTCAATTCACCTGGTCTGCAGGATACGCGATGGAAATAAAAAGGGAAGAGGGAAAATAGGCTGGCGACGGGCAGTGCCAGCCTATTTAATAGAGGGAGTAGGCCCTCTATAAACTAGTGAAGCGCAACGCTGCTGCGTTTCGCGAATCCGAGCTCGGTCAGGCGTGTAACCAGGCTTGGATCATCCAG
>JBNKEN010000420.1:0-1984 GCA_050288805.1 Pseudoalteromonas sp. | reverse complement strand
CGAAATAGAGCTGGGTATGCAGCAGGAGGCGCAGGCGCTACTCGAACGGCTGATCAATCGCTCCGAGAATTACCCCGACAGCGTATGCCTGTACCAGGCCGACTGGCACCAGGGGGTGATAGGGATACTGGCCGGGCGCCTGAAGGAGCATTACCACAGGCCGACGGTGATCTTCGCCGCCGGAGACGAGGGCGAGATCAAGGGGTCGTGCCGCTCCATCGAGGGCGTGCATATGCGCGATCTGCTGGAACGCATCAACAGCAAAGCGCCGGGCCTTATCAAAAAATTCGGCGGTCATGCCATGGCGGCGGGCCTGACCATAGCGGAACGGGATTTTGAGCGCTTTAAAGCGGCCTTCAGCGAGCAGGTCGGCGAGGAGCTCAGCGAAGAACATAAGCAAAGCGTGCTTTTGACCGACGGCGAGCTGCCTGGCGAGTGTTTCAGCCTGGAATTCGCCGGTCTGTTGCAACAGGCCGGGCCCTGGGGCCAGCATTTTCCCGAACCGGTGTTCGAGCACGAGTTTATTTTGCTGCAACAGCGGCTGGTGGGTGAGAAGCACCTGAAAATGGTGCTCAGGCACCAAAGCGGCCGCGATGTTGACGCCATTGCCTTCAATGTCGATCTGCGGGCCTGGCCGAATGCCGCCTGTCAGCGGATAAAGCTGGCCTATCAGCTGGATATCAACGAGTTTCGCGGAAAATTTTCGCTACAATTGATCGCGCGGGAAATAAAAGCGGTCGACTGAAAAAATATCTGACTGAGAGCTAATAAAACGCCCGATAGTTTGTTAAAATCGGGCGTTTTTATAATTACCCGCGTTATTTTGAGCGAATTCAGTCGCGGGGCGATGCAAATTAGTGGAGTAGAGTGCATGTTTGAAGTGAATCCTGTGATTAACAAAATCAAGGAAATGCGCGAACGTACTGACCTGCTTAGGGGGTATCTTTGACTACCCTCTTAAGAAAGAGCGGTTAGAAGAAGTTAACGCCGAGCTGGAAGATCCGGCTGTCTGGAACGAGCCGGAAAAGGCCCAGGCGCTGGGCAGAGAAAAGTCCGGCCTGGAAGCGATTGTCGAAACCATCGACAAGCTGGATGCCGGTGCCGACGACGTAGAAGGTTTGGTTGAGCTGGCCGTTGAGGCGGAAGACGAAGAAACCTTCGTTGAGGCACAGGCCGAGCTGGAAGAATTGAATTCGCATCTCGAAACGCTGGAATTCCGTCGTATGTTCTCCGGACCGCATGACGCCAGCGAAGCCTATCTCGACCTGCAGGCCGGTTCCGGCGGCACCGAGGCGCAGGACTGGTGTAACATGCTGCTGCGTATGTACCTGCGTTGGGCCGATGCCAAGGGCTTTAAAACCGAAATCGTGGAAGCGACCGACGGCGACGTAGCCGGCATCAAGGGCGCTACGGTCAAAGTGAGCGGCGAATATGCCTATGGCTGGCTGCGCACCGAAACCGGTGTACACCGTCTGGTACGTAAGAGTCCGTTCGATTCGGGCGGTCGCCGTCATACGTCGTTCTCGTCGGTATTCGTTTACCCTGAAATCGACGACAACATCGAAATCGATATCAACCCGGCCGATCTGCGTATCGACGTTTACCGCGCATCGGGCGCCGGTGGTCAGCACGTTAACCGAACCGAGTCTGCGGTGCGGATTACCCACTTGCCGACCAACACGGTAGTGCAGTGCCAGAACGACCGTTCACAGCACAAGAACAAAGATCAGGCGATGAAACAGCTGAAAGCGAAGCTTTACGAGCTTGAGTTGCAGAAGCAGAACGCCGAAAAGCAAGCCCAGGAAGATGCCAAGTCAGACATCGGTTGGGGCAGCCAGATCCGTTCGTACGTATTGGATGATTCACGCATCAAGGATTTACGTACCGGGATCGAAAACCGTAATACCCAGGCCGTGCTGGACGGCGACCTGGACAAGTTTATTGAAGCCAGCCTGAAATCGGGCCTTTAATCATCAGCCAAACC
>JBNKEN010000419.1:0-4790 GCA_050288805.1 Pseudoalteromonas sp. | reverse complement strand
TCAATCAACACATTGTCGCCTAGGATTTCTGCCGCCGACGCCAGGCGGCGGGTGTCATCCCGAACGCTTTTTTGAACTGACGAATAAAATAGGTGACATCCTGCCAGCCTATTTCATTGGCAATTTCCGACACCGGCCTGTCGGTATGCAGCAGTCTCGAACAGGCTTCCGCCAGCTTGTAGCGAATGAGCCATTGCCCTACGGTATAACCCGTCGCCTTTTTAACCTGGCTCGCCAGATACGGCGGACTGAGATGGACCGCCGCCGCTACATCCCGCAGCGAGACGGGCCGAACACTGTGCTGTTGAATATAGGCCAGGGCACGAACGACCTTATCCGAGCCCGGCGCCGGCGAAGGTTGTTCCCGCATGGCGCGGTTTATCTCGTTGAGTACTAAGGTCAGCAGGCTGCGCTTGACCTCAAGGCTGGATCCCGCGGGCCGCGCCAGCTCACCTTCCAGTTCGTCGAGCAGCAACTCGACAAACGCCAGACGCGCGGGCGTGACCACGGGCAGAGCCCCGAGGCGCACCCGGTTAAATGCAGCCATTTGGGGCGCTTCGATGTCGATACCCAGACAACCGGGGCAAAAGCTGAGCCAGCGAATATCCGCATCGAGCGCCGATGTCAGCTCGTGAGGAACGCCCGCCGGCACCAGGGTGACCATACCCGGCAACACCCTGATCTCCTGGCTATGACGAAGCGACAAATCGCCGCTTACCAACAGCGTCAACACATAATCCGACTGCGCCCCGTGCTGCTCGGCCCGCTCACAGTTCTTCTTCACCCTTCCCATGGCAATGTTATGGGCAGTATGCATTTGCCACCAGATTAAAATAAGCCGATTTAAACCAAAAAATCGCACTAACCAATTTAATTGGCAAGCATCAAAATACATAAAAGAGAAAATAAGCCGAAACAGGCCAAATCAACCACGCTAACGGAGGTAACCCTATGGATCTCACCCTGACCCTCACGGGACTGTCGATTTACATTCTGATCTGGGAAAAGTTGCCCGACTGGGGCACCTGGTTCAACACCCTGGTCACGCACCTGCCACGCCCGCTGGCCTACCTGTACCAGGCCTGGCATTGCCCGTATTGTTTCGGGTTTTGGGTCGCCCTGTTATTACAGGGGGCGACCGGGCTGAAAACCTTTCCGGCGTTTGCCCGCATGCCCGACTACCTGGGCCCGTTCGGCACGCCGCTCGGATGCTTTTTAGATGCGCTCGCCACGGCTATGCTTATTATGAGCGCCAGCCTGATACTCAAGGCAATAGCCGGACCGGCCATTCGCGGCCACGAAATGACGATGGCGTTCAAGGAAGCACGCAAGCAACGACAGGACGGATAAATATGGCGACCACAGCCACCTTGTTCACTGCCGACCGCATACGGGTTCTTGACTGCCTGCAGCTTACGAATGCGCACACCGAGGCGCAGGCTGAGATCATCGCATTGCTGACGCCGGAGGTAACCGCCTGGTTGCCCCCGCACTGGCAACAAGTGCGCTCGGGCGATTCACTGCAAAAACTGATTGAAAACACGAATGAGGAAGGTGCTTGCTATGCCATCTGCCCCGTCGATTCTCTGCACCCGCTCGGGTTGTTGATCTTAAGCAAATGCGATTCAACGGGCTCGATACACATCGGCTATTTGTTTGCTCAAAGCTGCTGGGGCAAGGGTTACGCCAGCGAACTGCTCGGCGCCTTGGTGCATTGGGCCGAAGCCAAAAGCGAGTGCAAGCGCCTGGTGGGCGGCGTGGCTCCGCAAAACCTGGCCTCGATCCGGGTTCTGGAAAAGGCCGGTTTCACGCTGGATGGGAGCGCTGAAAACACCGGCCAGCTCTTCTATTCCCGAACGTCATGATCCTGCGGCGGGGCAAACAGCGCCCGCCAGCGCGCCTTCATCGGCACGCCCTTGGCGAACGCCTCGGCGAACATATCCCGCCATTCGAACAGGCTGACCTTCAGCGGATTGAGGCTGTGAAACGGCTTGGTGATGCCGTATTCCACGGTTTCACGTTCCGGTTCATAGGTGCCGAACAGGCGGTCCCAGACGATCAGGATCCCGGCGTAGTTTTTGTCTATGTACTGGGGATTGCGGCCGTGATGCACCCGGTGGTGAGACGGGGTGTTGAAAATCCATTCCAGCGGTCCGAGCCTGCCCACCGCCTGGGTATGCACGAAAAACTGCAGCCCCAGGTTGAGCAGCACCACGAACACCACCCAGGCCGGATCAAAGCCGATGATCACCAGCGGCAGCCAGAACACCCACATGCCCGCCAGCGGGTACATCAGGCTCTGGCGAAACGCGGTGCTGAAATTCATCCGCTCCGAGCTGTGGTGCACCACGTGGGCGGCCCACATCCAGCGAATGCGGTGACTGGCGCGATGGAACCAGTAATAGAAGAAATCCTGCGCCACCATCAGGGCGATAAAGCTCAGCCAGTTCATTTCGATGTCAAACAGCCGCCAGCCGAACGCCGCCAGGTAGAGCTTGGCCACCAGCAGCCCGGTCAGCAGGTCGGTGGCCTGGTGCAGCCCCGCCAGGGTGAAGTTGCAGGCCACCTCACCGAGATGGTAGCGCCCGCTCTCGGGCAGTGTTTGCCTGCGCTCGCCGAGACGCCACTCCAGCAGCATGCACACCACGAACACCGGCGCGAGCGCCAGCAGCAGATATTCGGGATGGCCGATCAGTAAATTGAAATCCATGCGTTACCACCTTGCATAATGATCTTCGGTAAGCCCGACAACCCGGTCGAGCTTGATTTTATTGCCTTCGCCATCGCAAAGATGGCCGCTGAATTCGCCGATATATTGGCGGAAATTGCTTTGCAGCAACCACAGGTTGAGCCTCTGGCTGCGCAGGTTCAGGGGCGTGAAGGTCAGATCCACCCGACCGTCGTCGCTGTGAATGCGCCAGCTCCCTGTCTCCGCCTCGCTGCGGGAAAACGTGAAATGCACCGGTCCGAGCAGATGGCGGCGGCCACCGAGCCAAAAGGCGTTTTCGCTGCCGCCGGTTTCGTTGACGCCGGCGGCGAGATTGAGTCCGAGCCGTCCTTCTGCCAGCTCGGCATTGATGCTGGACCAGCGCCAGCTGGTTTCGCGGCGCATATAACCGGCGGAAAAGTCGTAACCGGCAAGCGCTCCGCTCAGGGTTTCGGGGCGGCCGTTCACTTCAAGGCTGCCCACGGGCACCAGGGCGTTGTGTTTCTGGGTGTAGGTCCAGCCGTTGTAGCCGGTCGGGGTGCAAAGCGCCAGGGGTTCTCCGGCATCCATGCTCAAAAGCCGGATATCGGCCTTGATGGCGGGCGTGTCGATAACGACGCGCCACTGCCCGTCCGAGAGGGTAAATTTAACGGCGCCGTTTCGCCCCGCAATCTCGGCCTCGCCGTTTTGCGGCGACGGCGTCATGCGATAGCCGGTGCCCGGCGGCTTCAGCCATTCGCTTTCCACCAGGGTGTTTGCCTTGCGGTCATACAGGTAGCAAAACGCGCTGCCGAGATAGCGAATATCGGCAATGGCGACCCCTATCAGGTAATTTTCCGTTACCAGGGAAACGAACTGAAACTGCTTGTAATGGAAATAGCGGGCCAACCGCGAGGCGGCCTTGTCCATCACGGTGCGATAGCGAAAGCGCTCGATGCCAAGGTTTTCGGGCGGCGCGGCAAGCAGCCCGAATTCGGGCTCTCCGGTTTCGTTGATAAGCCCGTGTTGCGGCGCTTGCCGGTCGCGGGCACTGCTCGGGCTGTTCATCAGCAAAAAAGTGCACTGGTAAAAATAGAGCTTTTACTTTAACGAATGCACCCGAAACAGCAACATAAAAATGTAAATTAAATGTGATTAGCCAATCCGGTTACAGAATATGGTAACCGAACCAGTCGGGCCTTATCGGCTGCGAGCGCCCGCCGGGGGTCAGCTTGAGGTAGTGAGCGTCGATAAGGTCGAGCGCCAGGCAGTCGTCCACCTCATGCAGATTGTCTTTGTGCTGGTGCGAAAGACCCGTCAGCAAACGCTGCTTGGCGAGGTTCTTGGCCTCCTCCGCACCGGTCGCCACCACCAGGGCGAACTCGTGCTGTTCGGCCAGCGAATCGGGCCGGTAGGCACCGAGATTGACGAAGTACAGCTTGTGCGCCTGCTCAACCGGCGTGTCGACCACCTCGACGTCGAAGCCGTCGACATGCCTTACCGCCATGTAGGAATCCATGTGCACCTGGCTTTTGTCACCCACCCACTGGGCCTTCAATTGGCCGTAGGCGTCCTCGATTTGCTCGGCCACCACAAAACGCACGTCGTGCATTTCGATATGGCAGCCACTCACCCGCCCGCCGAGATAAACCATAAATAACTGCATACCTGTCCTTATATTAATGCGTCCACATCGATGTCGTGTTTTTTGATCAGCTTGTAAAAGTCGGAACGGTTGCGCCTGGCCAGCCTGGCGGCCTCGGCCACGTTGCCCTCGACCATTTTCAGGGTCTTGATCACATAGTCCCGTTCGAATTGTTTTTTCGCCTGATTGAGCGGCAACGGGGCCGTCTCGTTCGATTGCCCCGGCAACGCCGCCAACACCTGGCGCTCCCCGATCACCTGGCCCGGGGTCAGCACGCAGAGCTGTTGTACCACATTTTGCAGCTGGCGGATATTGCCGGGCCAGTGGTAACGCACCAGGGCGGCGACGGCATCGTTACTGAAGCGCTTTTCCCGACCCGTCCCTTCAAAGGCAAACTGGGCGCAGAAATGGCGCGCCAGCAAGGCAATGTCTTCGCGCCGCTCGACCAGCGACGGCAGC
>JBNKEN010000418.1:0-3792 GCA_050288805.1 Pseudoalteromonas sp. | reverse complement strand
CGGCGACGGCATCGCCATGGCCTGGCGCGCCGGTTGCCGGGTCGCCAACATGGAATTCAACCAGTTCCACCCGACCAGTTTGTATCACCCGGAATTGCAGAATTTTCTCATCACCGAAGCGATGCGCGGCGAAGGCGCCTACCTGAAACGCCCCGACGGCACCCGCTTCATGCCTGATTTCGACGAGCGCGCCGAACTGGCGCCGCGCGATATCGTCGCCCGCGCCATCGACTATGAAATGAAACGCCTCGGGGCCAACTGCGTCTATCTCGACATCAGCCACAAGGACAAGGAATTCATCATAGAGCATTTCCCCACCATTTACGCCAAGTGCCTGAGCGTGGGGCTGGATATCACCAAGGAGCCGATCCCCGTGGTGCCGGCGGCGCATTATACCTGCGGCGGCGTGATGACGGATTTCAACGGCAAAACCGATCTCGACAACCTCTACGCCATCGGCGAGGTCGCCTACACGGGCCTGCACGGCGCCAACCGTATGGCCAGCAATTCATTGCTTGAGTGCATCGTGTTTGCCCATGCGGCGGCCAAGGACATCCTAGGTAAACTCAGCCAACCGCAAGAGAAGGTCAGCATTCCCGCCTGGGACGAAAGCCGGGTCACCGATTCGGACGAAGAAATCGTGATCACCCACAACTGGCACGAGCTGCGGTTGTTTATGTGGGATTACGTCGGCATAGTCCGCACCACCAAACGGCTGGAGCGGGCGCTGCGCCGGGTTGAACTGCTGAAACAAGAAATTCACGAGTATTACGCCAACTTCCGAGTCGGCAACAATCTGCTGGAACTGCGAAACCTGGTGCAGGTGGCCGAGCTTATCATTCGCTGCGCCCTGGAGCGCAAGGAAAGCCGCGGCCTGCATTACACCCTCGACTACCCGGAGCTGTCCGATTCGCCGAAGCCTACCGTGCTTGAGCCCGGGCGCTGATCACCGCCCGTCGCAGGCGGGCAAAATCTGCGGCCTCCATGGCCGCAGCCGACACGCATAACCAGTCATACCCCTTGCCATGGCGGCGCTTAAGCTTAAGCGCCAGCCAGCTGTCAAACAACAGGCTGGCGCCGCTCACGGCGCCGTCACAGGTCATTTCATCGGACGCGAGCGTCAGGATATTATCGTCGAGGGTAATACGGCCGTTGAGCGGGCTCGCCTTTTTTAAACGGCGCAGGTAATAAAGACAGCAAAGAAAACAGGCCAGGGTGGCCAGAAGGTAGCTCTGCCACAGCGACACCAACAGGCACAGGGTCAGCCACAGCAGCAGGAAAAAGACCACAATTCCCTTGTGGTCTATGCGGTTATTGCGCAGTTCAATACTATACACGAACCCGGTCTAGTATCAGTTTAACCATGTAGTCGAGCTCGGGATCCTGACATTGCTGATGCCCCATGAACCAGGCAAACAGATCGGGATCGTCGGCATCGAGCAGGCGCTGGAAGATTGCCTTGTCGGTGTCGGACAGCGCATCATAGGCCTGTTCGACAAACGGCATAAACAGCACATCGAGTTCCAGCATACCGCGGCGGCACGCCCATCTTAAGCGCGCTTTATTATTTAAATCGGCCATCGAATTCCCCTTGTAAAACACCGCGCAAGTTTATCAAATTGAAAAAGATTAAGCAGCTAAAATAGCCGCGGCATAAAATATTGCCCGCCATCCGTTCCCGTTGTTTAATCACCCCGCCGCTTGGGTTAAGATAAGCGGTATTATTTTTCCCGTGAAACAAAACCCTATGTCCACCCTATTTGCTTGTTTGCTGTCAGACCGTCTGCTCGACGTCAGCGGTCCCGACAAAAAAAGTTATCTCCACGGCCAGCTCACCCAGGACATGAACCTGGTTGACGACACCCACTTTCTCTGGGCCGGACACTGCAACGCCAAGGGCAAGCTGTGGGCCTGCCATAAGGTGGTAAAATGGCAGGACAGCTACCTGCTGCTGGCCTCCGCCCCCGAATCGCTGCGCTCGGAAGCCGAGCTGAAAAAATACGGCGTATTCAGCAAAATAGAGGTCAGTGAAAGCCCGCTCAAGGCCATCGGCCTGTTCGGCGACGATCTGTCGGCGGTGCTCGGGGAACTCGGCATCGCGTTTGACGGCAATGCCTGTGATTTCGGCGCCGGTAAGGCCATCAGGCTCGACGCCAACCGCGTTATCCTCCTGGTCGAAGACGGCTTTACCCTGCCCGGCAACATCACCTTGCTTGACGACGACGGCCGCTGGCGTATTCTTGCCATCGAGGCCGGCGAACCCAGCCTGGTTGAGGAAGCCCTCGACGAATACGTGCCGCAAATGGTCAACCTTCAGGCCCTTGGCGGCATCAGCTTTAAAAAGGGCTGCTACACCGGGCAGGAAACCGTGGCGCGGATGAAATACCTGGGTAAAAACAAGCGTGCTATGTTTATAGTCAAGGGGCATGCCGACACCGCGCTTGCAGACAACGAACTGGAAATGCGCCTCGGCGAAAACTGGCGCCGTGCCGGCCTGCTTATCAGCCGCGCCTACGACAGCGAAACCCAAACCCAATATGGCCTGGCCGTGTTGCCAAACGATCTCGACGCAGACAGCGTTCTTCGTGCAAAACACGCTCCCGACACAGAGCTGAGCCTGGCTCCTCTACCCTATTCATTGACTGAAGATTAACTGGAAAACACTATGAAAATTGCTGAACACAAAGTGGTCACCATGCACTACTCGGTGGTAGACAAAGAAAACAACAGCATCGACAACTCATTCGATGACGAACCACTGGTGTTTATCGTCGGCACCGGCTACCTGATCCCGGGGCTGGAAGATGCGCTGATCGGCAAACAAAAGGGCGACACCTTCAGCGTTGAGGTTGAGCCGAAAGACGGCTACGGCGAGCGCCACGACGAACTGATGCAGGCGGTGCCTAAGTCGATGTTCGAAGACATGGAAATCGAGGTCGGGATGCAGTTCCGCGCCACCACCGATGACGGCGAACAGACGGTGACCGTGATCGGCATCGAAGACGAAGACGTGATCGTCGACGGCAACCACCCACTGTCGGGCATTGCGCTGAAATTCGACGTCGAGATCCTCGACGTACGCGACGCCACCGAAGATGAACTGGCCCACGGCCACATCCACGGCGAAGGCGGCTGCGGACATCATCATTGATATTCGTCGCTGACGCGGATTAAAAGCAGCTTGCCTTGGTGCAGGCGGCTAAGAAAGGACACTCAGGTGTCCTTTTTCTTTTTGGCTTTTCCACGCCAAGATCGGCTGATGAAGTCATGCTTCATGCTGATATAAAAAGCTTTTTGTTGCATTGGCTATTTCTTTGTCGCATTGGCTATTTCTTTGTCGCGTTGGCGACCACAACCAGAGGGGGCGAAAACAGACCGAAGCGCAGCTTCGCAGCTGTTTGAGGTGGAAGCAGGGATGCCGACAGGAACCAAGCTTCAGGGATGAATTGATATAACTTCCTTGTTTTTTTGCTAAGCCCATCCATGGGCTTCACCTTACTTTTCTTTGCTTGCCCAAAGAAAAGTAAGCAAAAGAAAGGGCACTCCCGGTATCACGCTAATTCTTCAAGTTTAGCGTCAATGTGAACGTCACCGCCGTGGAAGGGCCATCCATGGCCCTGTCACGGCTTTTCGCGCATCCATGCGCTGCAATGACTCATTGTCGCTGCACTCTCAGGCGTGATGAGGGAGACACAAGGTGCTGATGCAATGAGCAAAATCTTCAACCAACTGAGTTGTTGAGAGAAAACAGAAAACTTTCCGGCGACGATCTTCCCCTTACATTGCACCCGA
>JBNKEN010000417.1:0-2635 GCA_050288805.1 Pseudoalteromonas sp. | reverse complement strand
CGGGCACTCCGGAGGAAGACGGCGACCGTTATATCGAGATCTGGAACCTGGTATTCATGCAGTTCAACCGCCACGCCGACGGCACCATGGAGCCGCTGCCTAACCCGTCAATCGATACCGGTATGGGTCTTGAGCGTATCTCGGCCATCATGCAGGGCGTGCATTCGAACTATGAAATCGACCTGTTCCAGGGCCTGATCAACGCCGCGGCCAAGGTCACCAACGCCCAGGATATGGACGACAAATCACTGCGCGTTATCGCCGACCACATCCGTTCTTGCGCCTTCCTGGTTGCCGACGGCGTGATGCCTTCAAACGAGGGCCGCGGTTATGTATTGCGTCGCATCATTCGCCGTGCGGTTCGTCACGGCAACAAGCTGGGCGCCAAGGGTACCTTCTTCCACAAGCTGGTTGCGGCCCTGGTCGAACAGATGGGCGAGGCCTATCCCGAGCTGGCCAAGCAGCAGGAAATCATTGAAAAAGTGCTGCGCATCGAGGAAGAACAGTTCGGCAAGACGCTGGACCGCGGTCTGGCGATCCTCGAAGACGAACTGAAGGACGTGAGCGGCGACGTGATCCCGGGCGAACTGGTATTCAAGCTGTACGACACCTACGGTTTCCCGATGGATCTCACCGCCGACGTGGCCCGTGAACGCTTTATGACCATCGATGAAGCGGGCTTCCAGGAATGCATGGAAGTGCAGCGTAAGAAGGCGCAACAGGCCGGTAAATTTGGTGCCGATTACAACGAGCAACTAAAATCAGAACAGAAGACAGACTTTAAAGGTTATGACGCCGTGCATTACAGCGCGACCGTGGTGGAACTGTTCGCAAACGGTGACAAGGTCAATGTACTGGAAGACGGTCAGCAGGGCATAGTGATCCTCGACCGTACGCCTTTCTACGCCGAATCGGGCGGTCAGGTCGGCGACACCGGTGTGCTGAAGGTAGCCGGTGGCGAGTTTATCGTCAGCGACACCACCAAGCTGGGCAACGCCTTTGCCCATCACGGCCAAGTTAAGGGGCAGATCGGCGTCAACGACAAGGTCGACGCGCAAATCGACGAAGCACGTCGTGAACGCATCAAAAAGAACCACACCGCAACCCATATTCTGCATGCGGCGCTGCGTGAGGTATTGGGCGATCATGTGGGCCAGAAGGGTTCATTGGTACAGCCGGATCGTCTGCGTTTCGACTTCTCTCATTTTGAGGGCGTGACCAAGGCCCAGCTGCAGCAAATCGAGCACCTGGTTAACAGCGAAATTCGTCGCAACTTTGCCCTCAGCACCGAGCTGATGGCCATCGACGATGCCAAGGCCAAGGGCGCAATGGCGTTGTTCGGCGAGAAATACGACGACGAAGTACGCGTTGTTACCGTCGGTGATTTCTCCATTGAACTGTGCGGCGGCACGCACGTCAGCCGCGCCGGTGATATCGGCCTGTTCAAGATCGTTTCCGAGGGCGGTATCGCCGCCGGCGTACGCCGTATCGAAGCGGTGACCGCCGGTGATGCGATGCAGTACGTCAGCGAGCAGGAAACCCTGCTGCAGGATATCGCGGCGCTGGTGAAGGCCGATGCGGCCGGAGCGCTGGAAAAAGTGTCTGCCCTGGTTGAACGCGCCAAGGGACTGGAAAAAGAAATCGCTCAGCTTAACGATAAACTGGCCAGTGCGGCCGGTGCATCACTGCTTGAATCCGTGGTGGATGTGAAGGGCGTTAAGTTGCTGGTCGCCAATGTGGCAGGCACCGAATCCAAGGCGCTGCGCGGTATGGTCGACGATCTCAAGAACAAGCTGGGATCCGGCGTGATTGCCCTCGGCGTTGCAAGCGACGACAAGGTCAGCCTGATCGCCGGTGTCACCAAAGATCTGGTCGGTCAGGTGAAGGCCGGTGATCTGGTTAATCACATGGCCGGCATGGTCGGCGGTAAGGGCGGCGGTCGTCCGGATATGGCCCAGGCCGGTGGTTCCGAGCCGCAGCATCTGGATGCGGCGCTGGCCAGCGTAAACGGCTGGTTAGAAGAGCGTCTCTGATAATCAGTGGCGCTATTAGTCCAAAAATTCGGCGGCACTTCGCTGGGCTCCATCGAGCGCATCGAAGCGGTCGCCGATTTAGTTGTACGCTATAAGCAGCAGGGTCATCAAGTGGTGGTGGTGGTTTCCGCCATGGCGGGAGAAACCAACCGTCTGCTGAACCTTGCCAGGCAAATAGACGAGCGTCCGAGCAGTCGCGAGCTGGACGTGTTGCTGGCCACCGGCGAGCAGGTGTCGACGGCATTGCTGGCGATGGCGATTATCAAACGCGGTCACTCTGCGGTCAGTCTGCTTGCGGATCAGGTCGGGATCAATACCGATAACATGTTCGGCCGGGCTCGTATCAGCCAGGTCAGCAATGTGCGCCTGAAGCAGGAGCTTGAACACGGACGTATTCCGATTCTGGCCGGGTTCCAGGGGCGCGATATCGAAGGCAACATCACCACTTTAGGGCGTGGCGGCAGCGACACCTCGGCGGTGGAAATCGCCGCGGCGCTCAAGGCCGACGAATGCCAGATCTTTACCGATGTCGACGGGGTTTACACCACGGATCCGCGTATCGAGCCCAATGCCAGGCGAATCGACCGAATCACCTTTAGTGA
>JBNKEN010000416.1:0-8924 GCA_050288805.1 Pseudoalteromonas sp. | reverse complement strand
CCATTCTATGGCCGGACGGCAGCCAGTTCGGCTCCTTGTGCGTGATGGATTTCAGCGAAACCCACTACCAGCCCGAATACCTGGCCCTGTTTCGCCAGTTGCGCGATATGATCCAGGATGACCTGGCGCTGGTCGACAGTTTTGAGAAAATGCGTGAAATTGCCATGCTGGATCCGCTTACCGAGCTGTACAACAGGCGGGCCTTTTTTCTTCTCGCCGAACAGCAGCTGCGCCTTGCGAGCCGGATGGGCTTTGAGGTTTATTGCCTGTATATCGATGTCGACGACTTCAAACGATTGAACGACGAGCATGGTCACGATCAGGGTGACAAGGTGCTGCTGGTGTTGGCCGACACCCTGCGTGCCGTGTTGCGTAAAACCGACATCACCGGCCGCTTGGGCGGCGACGAGTTTGTCGCCATTTTACAATGCCAGCAGGATCATATGCCGGAGCGGGTGACGGACAAACTACAGCAGGAATTCGCGGAGCAAACCCGGCAACTGGGGTCGCGGGCCGAACTCAGTATCGGCCATGCATTTCGCGAGTCGTCCCAGGGCCTGAGGGAGCTTTTGGCGAGTGCCGATCAGGTGATGTACGAGCAGAAAATGCGGGCAAAACGCGAAGCGCGGAGTTAGGCCAGTTGCTGTTCGGCCAGTGACAACTCCATGGTGGCCTTCAGCAGGCGATAGAGGTTGATCGAGGCGTCGATCTCTTCCTTGCGGTTGGTCAGGCTTTCGATATTGAGCCCGAGCGGCACCTCAAGATGGGCGCAGCTTTTCAGGATCAAATCCAGGTTTTCACGACAGATCCGCACCGATTCGTTTAACGTATTTTCTGCGTCCAGCATCCGCCACCGGGTAGCCTCGGGAACCGAAATCCCCAACCATTCCATAAATTGCAGGGTCTTCTCGCCGCCGCAGGGAGTAAAGGTGAGAATAATGCGGTTCGGCTCTATGCCCTGCTGGCGACAACTGCGGGCGTAGCTGGTAATAAGATCTATGGTTGCCTGGGCGTTGTAGACGGCCTGGGAAATAAAAAACCGGCAGCCCTCGGCGGTTTTTTCAATCAGTCTCAGGTGCTCGTCGCGTTTGCTGGCATGACGCTCGGCGATGGTGACGCCGCCGAGGAAAAAGTCCTCGTTCTGGCGAGCCAGCGTTTTATACGCGTCGTTCAGGCTGAGACGGATATGACCGTTAGAGGAGGGGCTTCCCACCAACACCAGATTTTTCAGTCCGTAGTCGTTGCGGCATTCGTGCAGCCAGCGGCGAAACTCGTCGGCATCACGCTGGGCAACGCTTTTGTAGGTGATCACATCGAGTTGTGAAAGGTGGCGCAGCAACCGGCTGTACTCGCGCGGGTCGACGGTTTCCTTAAACGGGAAGGGGCGCTGTATCTGGGTGCGACTGCTTTCGTCCTGAATGTCGTAGATCACCACGCCGTCGTATTCAATTTCGTGCAAACGGCCGAGCAGCTTGCGCGCTATGGCTTCAAGCTGCGCCCGATCCGTGCCCAGCTTGGGTGGCGTGGTGCCAATCAGGTAAACCCCTTGTTTCGGGTCGCTGATCTTTTCTTTCAGTGATAAAGCCATGGTCCTCATTCCCAGCTCGGTTGACAATCTGGGGTAACTATAGCAGCCGTTTAGACGTCTAGATAGTTTTTTTTAATGAAACTTACTCAAGCTCCATGAGATTCTTTCATGTTTAACCTTAACCCTGCGTTTGGATTTAGGAAGAGGACCATTGTGAAGTCACTGAATCGCTGATTATTTTTGCCGACACCGAGAGTATCTGGCTGTCAATTTCGTCATAGGCGTCGGTTTTGGGCGAAAAGACCTTGAGAACACCGAATACGCGATCGTTATGTATCAACGGGGCTACCATCATGGAACGCAGCCCG
This sequence comes from Pseudoalteromonas sp., assembly GCA_050288805.1. Taxonomy (GTDB): domain Bacteria; phylum Pseudomonadota; class Gammaproteobacteria; order Enterobacterales; family Alteromonadaceae; genus Pseudoalteromonas. The sequence goes on along the minus strand of JBNKEN010000416.1, from coordinate 7,028 downwards.
ACCTCGCGACATGCACTCTTGTCGACCCTGGGGTCGAGCTCGCTGTCGTGGCACACGAGGACGCACTTTTCCCTGATACAGGATCCCGACAAACTGCTATCGGCCTTCAGCCTAAGGCCCAGTTTACTTTTGACGTTACCCGTTACGCAGGTATAAACCATCTCGTCGTGCTCCAGGGTTTCTACCACGGCACCGGAGGAAAACGTCAGTTCGGTCGCCAAATTTACCACCATTTGCATGGTTGCTTGTGGGAGCGGTTTATCGGCAATAACGCCGGCAAGCAGGTTGATAATTTGCACTAGCTGCTCTTTGGTTAGCAGCGATACCTCTTTCGGCGATAACTTCATGTGATATCTCATATTTTTTATTTATATGGAAAAGCATAACGAGCTTGGCCGATCTTTCAACGTGTGCGGCTGAAAGTCAATCCGGTTCACTTACAGACGGCCGGTTTCACGCAGGCGTTTTTCCACCCTTTGGTGGTACAAACGAGAAAGCCAGGGGCGCAGAACGGGCAGAGCGATAAGCCAGGCCAGGGGCCGCAGCGGCCAAACCCGCTGCATCAATACGATGTAGGCGTCGAGTTCGCTGAGAATGCGGCCATCCTCGGTCTGGATATGCAGTTCGGTCAGGGCCTTCATGGGGTCGATACCGAGGTGTTGCAGCTCTCTATCCCGGCCCGTGATATCAAGCCACACCACCTTGTTGTCGGTATGGCCTTCAAGGCGTTCGTAAAAACGCCGGTCTTTGACGCAGCCGGGGCAGGCGCCGTCGTAGTACACGGTCAGTTTTCTGGTATCCATGGCACACCTCGTCGTGACCGGATCTTAGTTAATTTTAACAAGCTTCGGCTGACGGGTAAAAAAAGCCGTGTTAAAAACCTTTGGTTATAAGCCATAACCTAAGGTAGCAAAGCGGGGTTGGCATTTTCTACCCGGCATGGGGTAGACTAGGCATTATTTAGCGGTACAGACACCTAAGGTAACCAAAAAGTGATGCGTCATGAAATCTGGCAACAACTCCGTGAAGAAGCAAACCTTGTCGTTGCACAAGAGCCCCTGTTAGCCAGTCACGTTTATTCCTGCATACTGAATCATGAGTGTCTCGGTTCGGCCCTCAGTTTTATCGTCGCCAACAAGCTGGCCGATGCCGTGGTGTCGGCATTCACCATTCGTGAGCTGTTCGATCAGGCGTTTGTCCATTGCGATGTCATGCTGACCCATGTGGCCCACGACATCAAGGCGGTCAGGGATCGTGACCCTGCGGCAGACAGTTACCTTACCGTGATCCTGAACCTCAAGGGGTTTCATGCGCTGCAGGCCCATCGTCTGGCCAATTGCCTGTGGTTGCAAAACCGTAAGGACCTGGCCCGCTTTATCCAAAGCCGTACCTCCGAGGTGTTCGGAGTGGATATTCATCCGGCCTGTAAGGTCGGTCACGGCATCATGTTCGACCATGCCACCGGCATCGTGATCGGCGAAACGGCGGTGATAGAAGACAATGTCTCTATTTTGCAATCGGTTACGCTCGGCGGAACCGGTAACGAGCAGGGCGATCGCCATCCCAAGATCCGCGCCGGGGTGATGATAGGCGCCGGCGCCAAGGTGCTCGGCAATATCGAGATCGGCGAGGGCGCGCGCATCGGCGCAGGTTCCGTGGTGCTGAACGCGGTCGCCCCGCATACCACGGTAGTCGGCGTACCGGCCAAGGTTGTCGGCAAGCCCTGCGGCCCGTGTCCGGCGGAAACCATGGATCAGAACGTACTGGAAGATCAGGCCGTCAACGACGCCCACACCAGCTCGATGCTTTGACATTTGGTTGAAATTACCGCATGGTGATCCCGTTAACTGTGATGAGGGATCACCATGAAATTAACTACCCATCTGGCCGCATTGGCCGCAGGCATTGCCGTCGGTTACCAGCTTTTCCACCCGGATGCGCAAACCGCGTCTTCCGTCAGTGAGCTGGCGCAGGCTCGAGAAGCCCTGCCAGAAAAACCGGAAAAACCCGCCATCCCTTCCGACAGCAGACCGCTAAAGGAACGCAAACCGGCCGTTATCGTTGCTGACAAGGTGGCCGAGAATGCCCCGCAGGGTAAAGACACCGACGCCCTTGAGGCGCGCATCGAAGAACTTGAACGCCAGCTCGCACGGGCCGCGACAATCAATGCGGCTGCTACGGGTAACGCGCCGTCCCACACCACCCGGAATGAATTACGTGACCGTTTGGCTGCCGAGGCGCGCAACGAAAACTGGGCGTATCAGGTGGAAACCCAGGTTGCCGATTTTCTCTACGTATCGGGATTCAGCGAGCATATCGCCCTGAAAGAAGCCATCTGTAAGGAGACGATGTGCCGTTTCAACTTTGCCCGCACCCAGGAGAGTGCCCATGAAGGAAATCCGGACTTCGACCCCTGGCGCAGCTTCAACGATCAACTTCGCCAACAGCCTTGGTATAAACAGTTTGCCAGCACCAACGCCCAATCGAACTCCGACAGCATAGAAATCTATACCTCGCGTCCGGCGGTGCGTTAAGAAAGCCGCACGGTTTTCTCTACCCGGCTTTCTATTTCCCCGTCGGCGAGCCGGGTAATGAGAATGTCGCCTTTTTGAACCCGCTCGACAGACGCCAGCACCTCCCCCTCGGTATTGCGGGTAAGGCTGTAGCCGCGCCCAAGCACCTTGAGCGGGCTGACACTCTCGAGCCGGGCGCTCAGCATTGCCAGGCGATTCTGCGCTCGTTCAATCTGGCTTTCCTGGGCGCTCAGCAAATGTTCCTGTAGTTGCTGCAGTCGATAGCGCGCCGTTAACAGGCCGCGCGCCGGTGAATGCTGGTGAAGTCGTGGGGTCAGCCGATCGAGACGCTGTTTTTGGCCGTTGATATTGCGCTCCATGGCGCGTTGCAGGCGCATGGTCAGTTCATCGAGGCGCTGGGATTGTTGCATCAGCTGGTTTTTCGGATGCCTCAGCAGTAAGCCATGATGCCGTTCGGCGAGCCGTTGTTGCAAGCGCGCGAGATGATGGCGGAAATGCGAAGCCAGCCGGGCGACCTGTTCGGCGATGTGCTGTTTCAGGTGCTCCGTGTCCGGGCTCACCAGTTTGGCGGCGGCAGAAGGGGTGGGGGCGCGCAGGTCGGCGACGTAATCGCTGATGGTGGTGTCTATCTCATGGCCGACGGCGCTGATAACGGGCAGGCGGCTTTCAAAGATGGCGCGGGCCAGCGCTTCCTCGTTGAAACACCAGAGATCTTCCAGTGAACCGCCGCCGCGGCCGATGATCAGCACGTCCACCTCGTTACGGGCATTGGCCAGCCGCAGCTTGTCGATCAGCTGCAGATGGGCTTCGGCGCCCTGCACCAGGGCGGGGTAGATGATCACTTCCAGTTGCGGTGCACGGCGTTTCAGTACGGTTAAGATGTCCTTGATGGCGGCGCCGGTAGCGGAGGTGATCACGCCGACGCGGTTGATCTGCTGCGGCAGCGGCTGTTTGTAGGCCGAGCTGAACAGGCCTTCCGCCGCCAGACGCATTTTCAGCGCCTCGAACTGCTGTTTCAGCAAGCCTTCACCGGCCGGCTCCATCTGCTCGACGATCAACTGGTAGTCGCCGCGCGGTTCGTACAGCGACACGCGCCCCTGGATCAGCACCTGATCGCCGTTCTTCGGTTGGTAGCGGCAATAGCGGTTGTTGCCGCGCCACATGGCGGCCTTGACCTGCGCCTTGTCGTCCTTAAGAGAAAAATACCAGTGCCCGGAGGCAGCGCCGACGAAGTTGGAAATCTCGCCGCTCAGGCGCAGCGATGAAAACCCTCTTTCGAGCAAAGTGCGGATCTCTCTGTTAAGACGGGAAACCGTGTAAGTCGCTGCTGTGTTATTCATTTTTATTCTCTGTAACCGGGATCCCGCCACTTTAACATAAAAAAAGCGCGATTATTATTTACGGGGGGGCAATTCGCTGATAAAATTCCGCCGCAACTCCCTACATTCACCTTATTCGTGAGAAGTTGCTAATGCTTAGGATCGCTAAAGAAGCTCTAACCTTCGACGACGTACTTTTAGTACCTGGTCATTCTACCGTCCTGCCTCACACGGCAAACCTTTCTACCCGCTTAACTCGTAACATTAAACTGAACCTGCCCATGGTCTCGGCGTCGATGGATACGGTTACCGAAGCGCGTCTGGCTATTGCGCTGGCGCAAGAGGGCGGACTGGGCTTTATCCACAAAAACATGACCATTGCCGAGCAAGCGGCCAACGTGCGTAAGGTTAAAACCTACGAAGCGGGTATCGTGTCGCAACCGGTTACCGTACCGGCCGACATGACGGTAGCCGAAGCGGTGGCCCTGGCTTCGGAAAAAGGCTTCTCCGGTTTCCCTGTTGTAGACAGCGAAAACAACCTGGAAGGTATCGTCACCAGCCGCGACATGCGCTTTGAAACCAAAACAGATCAGCCGGTTGCCAGCGTAATGACGAAAAAGAGCGAACTGGTTACGGTTAAAGAAGGCGCTTCGCAGGAAGAGATCTTCGGCCTGATGCACGAGCACCGCATCGAAAAGATCCTGGTGGTGGACGAAGAGTTCAAACTGAAGGGCCTTATCACGGTAAAAGATTATCAAAAAGCCATGGACAAGCCGAACGCCTGTAAAGACGATCAAGGCCGCCTGCGCGTAGGCGCTGCCGTCGGCGTCGGTGCGGGCACCGACGAGCGTATTGCTGCGCTGGTTGAAGCCGGTGTCGACATTCTGCTTATCGATACTTCTCACGGTCATTCTCAAGGTGTTATCGACCGCGTTAAAGCCACTCGCGAAGCCTATCCGGATCTGCAAATCGTAGCCGGTAATGTGGCCACCGCCGAAGGCGCCATCGCCCTGGCCGAAGCCGGTGCCGATGCGGTTAAGGTTGGTATCGGTCCGGGTTCTATTTGTACCACGCGTATCGTTACCGGTTGTGGTGTTCCTCAGATCACCGCGATTTCAGATGCAGTAGAAGGCCTCAAGGGACGCGACATTCCGGTTATCGCCGACGGTGGTATCCGTTTCTCGGGCGACATCGCCAAGGCACTGGTTGCCGGTGCGTCATGCGTCATGGTGGGTTCTATGCTGGCCGGTACCGAAGAAGCGCCGGGCGAAGTGGAACTGTACCAGGGTCGTTACTACAAGTCTTACCGCGGCATGGGCTCACTGGGCGCCATGAACCAGAAGGAAGGCTCGTCTGACCGTTACTTCCAGACCTCGAAAGAAGCCGAGAAGCTGGTGCCGGAAGGCATTGAAGGCCGCGTGGCCTACAAGGGCCCGATCGCCAACATCATTCACCAGCAGATGGGCGGCCTGCGCAGCGCCATGGGCCTGACCGGTTGCGCCAGCATCGACGAGCTGAACACTAAGCCTCAGTTCGTACGCGTTACGGCGGCCGGTATGGGTGAATCGCACGTTCACGACGTGCAAATCACCAAGGAAGCGCCCAACTACCGTCTGGGCTAAGCGCGACGGGAACCGGGTTTGAGGGCTGGCATTTGCCGGCCCTCCTTAATTTACTGAGCAAAGCCGTGCTTTGTTCACACATTTAGTTTTATAACTAACGAGAGACTCATGAGCAAAAATATCCACGATTCACGTGTTCTGATCTTAGATTTCGGTTCGCAATACACTCAGCTTATCGCCCGCCGGATCCGCGAAATCGGTGTTTACTGTGAACTTTGGGCCTGGGACGTAACCGAAGAGCAAATCCGCGAATTCAACCCGCAGGGGATCATCCTGTCGGGCGGTCCGGAGTCGACCACGGAAGACAACAGCCCGCGCGCTCCTGAGTATGTATTCAATGCCGGTGTGCCCGTACTGGGCGTCTGCTACGGCATGCAGACCATGGCGATGCAGCTGGGCGGCAAGGTTCACAGCTCAGACAAGAAAGAATTTGGCTATGCACAAATCGAGAAAGTGGAAGAGTGTGAACTGTTCCGCGCCATCGAAGACGAAATCAATGCCGACGGCAAAGCCGTGATGGATGTGTGGATGAGCCACGGCGACAAGGTCATCGAGATCCCCGACACGTTCAAAACCACGGCCATGACAGACACCTGTCCGCATGCCGCGATGGCCGACGATGCGCGCCGTTTCTACGGTGTTCAGTTCCACCCGGAAGTGACCCACACTCAGCAGGGTCTGCGTTTGCTTGAGCGTTTCGTGATCGACATCTGTGGCTGTGAAAAGCTGTGGACTCCGGCCACCATCATCGAAGACGCGATCGCCCGTATCAAGGAGCAGGTGGGTGACGATGAAGTGATCCTGGGCCTGTCCGGCGGTGTTGATTCATCGGTTGTGGCCATGCTGATCAACCGCGCCATCGGCGACAAGCTGACCTGCGTATTTGTCGACAACGGTTTGCTGCGTCTCAACGAAGGCCAGCAGGTGATGGACATGTTCGGCGATCATTTCGGCCTTAACATCATCAAGGTGGATGCGGAAGAGCGCTTCCTGAAGGCGCTGGAAGGCATCGACGAGCCGGAAGCCAAGCGCAAGGCCATCGGTTACACCTTTATCGACGTATTCGACGAAGAAGCCGGTAAGCGCGCCAACGCCAAGTGGCTGGCACAGGGCACCATCTACCCTGACGTTATCGAATCTGCGGCCTCGAAAACCGGTAAGGCGCATGTCATCAAGTCGCACCACAACGTGGGCGGTCTGCCGGAAGACATGGAGCTGGGCCTGGTTGAGCCGCTGCGCGAACTGTTTAAAGACGAAGTACGCAAGATCGGTCTGGAACTGGGTCTGCCGTACGACATGCTGTACCGTCACCCGTTCCCGGGTCCGGGTCTGGGCGTACGCGTGCTTGGCGAGATCAAGAAGGAATACTGCGACCTGCTGCGTCGCGCCGATGCTATCTTCATCGAAGAACTGCACAAGGCCGAGCTGTACCACAAGGTCAGCCAAGCGTTCACCGTGTTCCTGCCGGTTCGTTCGGTCGGCGTTATGGGTGATGCCCGTAAGTACGACTGGGTGGTCTCGCTGCGCTGCGTAGAAACCATCGACTTTATGAC
>JBNKEN010000415.1:0-5869 GCA_050288805.1 Pseudoalteromonas sp. | reverse complement strand
GGCCGCGCTGAAAAAGGCGGCCGCCCAGTTCGAATCCATTTTTACCCAAATGCTGCTAAAAAGCATGCGTAAGGCCAACGAAGCCTTTGAAGACAAAGACAGCCCGTTTAATACCAGTGGCGTTAAATTCTTTGAAGAGATGCATGACCAACAGCTTTCCATCGAATTATCCGAAAAAGGCGGCTTGGGACTGGCCGATCTGATCGTTCAGCAGTTATCACCCGAAGGCACAAAGATGACCCCGGCCGATGTGCTGAGAAACGAGCCGTGGCGGAAAGTTGACGCTTCCGGAACCGGCAACAAAGAAAGTCACCCCGAGACGAACGGGGTAAGCTCGCTTGATAGCAATCTGGCATCCCGGCAAGAGGATAAATCCTTTGAGTCGGCCGACGAGTTCGTGGCCGGCGTTTGGGATTATGCGCAGCAGGCGGCCAAGAAAATCGGCCTGCATCCCGCAGTGATGGTGGCCCAGGCGGCGCTCGAAACCGGTTGGGGTAAGCACATTATCAGCAAAGCCGACGGACAGAGTTCCAACAATCTTTTCAATATCAAGTCGGATCGTCGCTGGCAGGGTGAGCAGGCGAGCAAACAGACATTGGAATACGAAGACGGGGTGGCCGTTAAAAAGCAGGCGAATTTCCGTGTTTACGATTCCCTTAAGCAAAGCTTCGACGACTTTGTCGACTTTCTTCAACAAAATCCGCGTTATGAAACGGCCTTAGGCCATGCCGACAAACCTGCTGCGTTTTTAGAATCACTTCAGCAGGCCGGGTATGCCACGGATCCCAACTATGCGGCCAAGATAAAGCAGTTACTGCAAGGCAATGAGTTAAAGCAACTTACCGGCAGCCTGTTTTCATTAGGAGCAGACTAAGATGTCTTTTGATATTTTCAACATTGCCGCATCCGGTGTGCGGGCGAATACCGAGCTGTTGCAAACGGCCGGTAAAAACATCGCCAACGTCAATACCGAAGGGTATGTGCGTGAGCGCACCGAGCACAGAACCAACATCGATAACCAGGTCGGCCGGGCGGAAACCTATCGCCTGCTCAATGAGTTCGCGCAAAAACAGTTAAACCGGGATATTTCCAACCGAGCCTTTTTTGAGCAGTTTACCGATGAGGCGCAGCGGGTAGACAGTTTGTTTTCCGAAGAGTCGAACAGTTTGTCGACCAGTATCAACAGCCTGTTCAATAATGTGCAGGAAAGCCTTAACCAGCCTTCTTCCACCGTCACCCGTTCGTTATTTTTCTCCGACGCGGAAAACTTTGTCGCGCAGCTCGACCGGCTTTCCGGCATCGTTTTTGACCAAAAGACAATAGTTAACGATCAGCTGGAAATTTATGCGGAAGAGGCCAATAACCTGATTGAAAAAATCAGCACCCTTAATACCCAGATCACCGCGATACACGGTGCAACGGATAAATCCGGTGCCAGCGCCATTTTCAACGAGCGGGACCAGGCTATCCGTGATCTGTCCGAACTCATCGATATCGAAACTCTGGACGGCCCGGAAGGCGAAAAACTGGTATTTATGGGCACGGGCGAAGCCCTGGTCATGGAAAACGGCACCTTCAATGTTTTCTCGCTGAACGGTGATCCGGATCCTAACTTTAAGGAGCTGAGGCTTGATGTCACCCGTGGTACCGCTAATGCCGTTGATATCGACATCAACAAGCTGAAAGGTAAAATTGGCGGTCTTGTCGCCTATCGAGACGATATTTTGGTACCGGCACAAAATCAGCTGGGGCAAATCGCCCTGTCGCTCGGCGATGCCTTTAACCAGCAGAACCGCTTGGGTATGAACGCGAACGGTGAGCTGGGCGGCGATATTTTCACCCTGCCTACGGTCGGTGCGTTTGGTTATGCAGCCAACACCGGCACGGCCGATGTCACCGCAACGCTGGAACCCGGTCAGGGCAGCGCAATTCCTGCGACGGACTTTCGGGTTACCTTTACCTCGGCGACGACGGTAGAGATTCAGGCGGTCGACAATAAAGGCAACCTTATCGGTACCCCATCGACGGCCAATGTGGTGGCGGGTGTGATAGATTCGACCACCATCACCGGTGGTGAATCATTTGGCTTATCCCTAAATGTGACAGGGGCCGCCGCTGCCGGCGATCAATTTGCAGTTAAACTAAACTCAGCGGCGGCGAGTAATCTTTCGCTCGCCACAGAGCGCCCGGAAGATCTGGCCCTGGCCTCACCGATACGTACGGCATCGGATATCAATAATATCAGCGACGCTAATATTTCTGCGGGTGTTGTCACCAATACCGGCGCGGGTTCGAACTTTTCCGGTTCACCACCCAACCTGACGAATGGCCCTATCACCTTAGTGAAAACGGCCAATCCGGATGAGTACACCATTACCGATGGTAGTGGAACCGTAACCTTTACCGTGACACCACCGTCTGAAAACATGCTGGCCCAGGCCGGGGCGCCGTTCAATGCCTACGGCTTTGACTTCAATATCGAAGGGATTCCCGCGACCGGAGATACCTTCACGTTGGAGTTTAATACCGGTGGTTTTGACGATAACCGAAACGGCTTGCTGATGGCGGATCTGCAAAATACCCAACTGGTGCGACAGAATGTGATTACAACACCGAATGCAAACAATTTAAAAACCTTCAATCAGGCTTTTGCCGGTCTGGTTACAGACATAGGTGTTATTACCAACCAAGCGCAGACTAACGGCCAGGCCTTTATGGCGCTCGAAGAACAGTCGGAAGCCTGGTATGAATCCTTGTCCGGGGTCAACCTGGATGAAGAAGCGGCAAATTTGCTGCGTTTTCAGCAGTCCTATGCGGCATCTGCGCAGGTGCTTTCTGCGGCTAAAGCCGTGTTCGATACGCTATTAAGTGCGGCGAGGTAATTGATTATGCGTTTATCAAATAATTTAATTTACCAAAATGGCATCAACACCATTTTGGAAAACCAGAGCAATGTATCGCGGGCGCAGGAACAGGTGAATACCCAAAAACGGGTCCTTTCCGCAGCGGATGACCCATCGGCGGTGACGCGCGCCATGTTGTACACGGATAAAATTGAGGTTAACGAACAATATACCAAAAACCTTAATATGCTGAGTAGTCGTTTAGAAACGGAGGAAAGTACGCTCGGGAACATTAAGAATTCGATCATGCGTGCTCACACGTTAACCATACAGGCTGGTAACGGAGCTTTGTCTGAGTTGGATAAAGAAGGATTGGCGGAGGAGCTTAAAGCGATTCAAGACACTCTACTTGATCTGATGAACACAAAATCAGAGGACGGTAAGTATATTTTTTCTGGGTACCAAGATAATAACCAGACGTACGCCTTTGACAGTGCAACGGGTACATTTGTGTATGGTGGTGATCAGGGACAACATAAGATCAGTGTCGCAGAAGGGGTCGATATCAAGTCTTCGGATAACGGGTTTGATGTATTCGAGCGGGTTGATGCCAGGTTGAATGTGACCAGTAATACCGGGGGCGTTGCGGGCGGCATTACCTCTGCAACCGTGTATGTTAAAGAGCAGAATAAGTTCGATCAGTTTCATAATCAGTACTACAACTCGGATCCGACGGCGCCCGCCAATGCAAATACCTTTACGGTGGATATCGTGGCCGGAGCACCCGATACCTATACCGTGTTGCAAGGTGGGGTGCCCGCGGTACCGGCCATCACAGGTACTTATAGCGGGCAGCCGATCAAATTCGGTGGTATGGAAATCGAAGCGGTTGGTGCTGCTCCTGGGCAGGTTGAGTTTGATCTTGCTGCCCCGAGAAAAGAAAATGTGTTAAATACGCTGGAAAACCTGATTAAAGGTTTAAAGGACCCGACGTTAAGTGAAAAGGATTATCAGCAAGTCTTGGCAAATGCCATGGTCGGTTTAAGTAATGAACAAAACAAAATATCGTTGACGCAAGCTGGGCTTGGTGGGCGCATTAATGCTGCGAGCCGTATTAATCAAGCGAATGCCGATTTGGATATTAATAATAAATCAGCCAGGGCGGACATGATTGAGCTCGATATGTCTGAGGCGATTACCGAACTGACCAAACATGAAACCGCACTGCAGGCCTCGCAGGCAACATTTAGCCGTTTGTCGAATCTGTCATTATTTGACTATATTCGGTAGATAAGGGGCGAAAGGCTTTCTTTTGGCAAATAAAAAACGTCGGATTACCGGCGTTTTTTTATTTTTATATGATTTTATTTCTATAAAAACAAATAATTAAAAAAAATATTGGATTTTCTCTAAAGGATTTTTTCCTCCACCCGATAACTTAAGTAACTAAGCAATAAAGCACCAAAGCTTCTGCTTAATTTGAGTAAGTTTGATAGTAAATGAACAGTTTACTGTGGGAGAGATATCATGGCACTTTATGTAAACACTAATGTTAGTTCACTGAACGCACAAAGACAATTAATGACTTCAGGCGGCGCGCTTGATACTTCATTCAAACGCCTGTCTTCGGGCTTCCGCATCAACAGTGCGGCAGACGACGCAGCGGGTCTGCAAATTTCTGACCGTTTGGGTTCACAAATCATGGGTCTGAACCAGGGTAACCGTAACGCTAACGACGGTATTTCACTGGCGCAAACTGCTGAAGGTGCGATGGATGAAGTTACCAACATGTTCCAGCGTGTTCGTACTTTGGCACAACAGGCTGCTAACGGTTCAAACACAGACGAAGATCGCCTGGCGTTGCAAGAAGAGATCCGTTCACTGATGAGTGAAGTAAACCGGGTTGCGTCTGATACCACTTTTGGTGGCCAAAACCTGCTGGACGGTACCTATGAAGCCAACTTCCAGATCGGTGCCGATGCGGTACAAACTATCGGCTTCAGCATGCAGAACGTGGGTGGAACAGCAAATAGCTTGAGCGCCAATGGAGGCTTTACCTTATCCGGTATTGCGGGGATTGCGTCAGCTGTAACGGGTAACGCATTGTCTACCTTGGTAGCGGGTGTAAGTGACGCCGGTGGTACGGCTGCCGCGACCACATATGATTTTGCGACTGTCTTTGAGGCAACGGCTATCAGCGTATCAAACCAGGGTAACGCGCAGGCTGTAATGGCGGGTATGGACTCTCTGATTGCGGTAGTCGATAAGAAACGTGCGGAGCTCGGTGCAGTACAAAACCGCTTCCAGTCTACGATTCGTAACCAGGCGAATATCTCAGAAAACCTGAGCGCTGCGAAATCACGAATCAAGGATACCGACTTTGCCGTAGAAACTGCAAACCTGACCAAGAACCAAATCTTGCAACAGGCCAGCCAGACTATCCTGAGCCAGGCTAACCAGCGTCCACAAGCGGCACTGAGTCTGCTGGGCTAAGGCTAGAATAGACAAAAAAATGGCGCCCTTATTGATGGGGTATTGATAAGGGCGCCCGGATTTGAATTTATAAAGCGGAAGCTAAATTGCTAAAATAAATTCGGTGTTCAGTGTTTCTACAGCCGAACATATATATTAAAGCACAATTTGTGCCAAATTTAATTCAAAAATTTGGCACCAGCTGATCAAACTCTCAAATAAGTTGAAAAGAGGCCTGTAGGCCTCTTTTTTTATGTCAAAAATTTATTGGCCTGATAATTGCTACTTCTTAATCAGTCTACGCGGCAAGTCAATCTAAGGGCACTAAATTGCCTGTATTTGGCTGGAAGCGGCGTAACTTTTCCGCTTTTTGCAGTAAAGCGGCGATGTAACGCCGCCCCAAGCGGCATATACAGAACAGTTTGAGAGTGAATTAAGAGAGGCAATTATGGCTTTATATGTAAATACTAACGTAAGCGCGCTGAATGCACAGCGAAACCTGGAGCGTTCAGGTGGTGATTTGGATACTTCATTCAAACGTTTGTCATCGGGCC
>JBNKEN010000414.1:0-12147 GCA_050288805.1 Pseudoalteromonas sp. | reverse complement strand
CGCGCCAGTCTGTCTGGCGGGTCGTTCATTGTTCATGAAGTAGTTTCTTTGCCCGAGTATGTATTTCTGACGCAATAAAAACGCCGCTAATTTAGCGGCGTTTTGACGGGCAGTGTGATTGAAAATCGCTTACAGGGCCTTAAAGCGGATGGCGGTGCCGCCGCTGGTGGCAAGGCGCAGTGTAAGTGTATCGCCGTGCTTGACCTGTTTTTTCTCTATGCTGAGATCGTAAGGGTTGTTCTTCCATTCGGCCTTGTCGCCGTCGCGGTAGATCTGCGCCTCGAAACGTTTACCCGGCTCGAGGAAGTCGAGCTTGATTGGGATCTCTCGGGCGTTTTCGTCCGTGATGGCGCCCAAATACCAGTCGTTGCCGGAATAGTCGCGGCGCTTGCGTTCCTTACGAGCGAACACCACATAGTCGCCGACCTCACCGGCCAGGGCGACACTCTTTTCCCAGTCCGTCGGCACGTCCTGAATAAAGCGGAACGCGTCCGGTTTGGCCAGGTAGTTTTCCGGCAGATCTGCCGCCATCTGGATCGGGCTGTAAAGCACCACGTAAAGAGCCAGCTGTTTGGCTAACGTGGTTTGCGGGCGGTTGGTTTTGTCGCCAAGGCCGTTAAAGCCCATGTCGAAAATGCCCGGAGTGAAGTCCATCGGACCGGCCAGCATTCGGGTGTAGGCCAGCATGGTGGTGTGTTCCGGCGGATTCGGCGGGGTGCCCCAGGCGTTGAATTCCTGTCCTCGGGCGCCTTCGCGGGCGAGCCAGTTCGGGTAGGTGCGACGCAGGCCGGTATCCTTGATCGGCTCGTGGGTGTTGATGCTGATCTTATGCTTGGCGGCCAGCTGCACGTTGTAGAGGTATTCGTTGACCATAAACTGGCCGTCGTGCCATTCGTAGCGCGCAATGCCCTTGTCGTCGATGCGTTTGATATTGCCGCCGTCGGCGACATAGCCGGTTTTCACCTGGGTGACGTTGGCTTTGTTATAAAGCGCAAACGCGGCCTCCATCTGGTTGCGGTAGTTGGTGACATTGCCCGAGGTTTCGTGGTGGCCTATCAGGTGTACGCCCTTTTCCTTGCCGTAACGGCCGAGTTCCATGATATCGAAGTCGTCGTAGGCCTGGGTGAAGGAAAACACGTCGCCGTTGAAGAACCAGTCGCCGTCCCAGCCGGTGTTCCAGCCCTCGACCAGCACGCCGTCAAAGCCGTTGTCGGCGGCAAAATCCATGTAGTACTTGGTGTTTTCCGTGGTGGCACCGTGTTTTTCGCCGCTGCCCCAGGTGTTCTTGTTGATGTGCATGCCCCACCAGATCCCCACGTATTTACCCGGTTCCACCCAGGAGACGTCGCCGAGCTTGTTCGGTTCGTTGAGGTTGAGGATAAGGCGTGAATTCAGCAGACCCTTGGCGTCGGAGGCGATCTGTATGGTGCGCCACGGGGTGGTAAAGCCGTTTTCCGTTTTTACCTTGCTGCCGTCCGACCAGGGAGTGAGATCGGCGTTAAAGGTGCCGGGGCGACGTTGGTTCAGCGTCATGGCCGCGTAATCGACCAGCGCCGCCTCGTGAATGCTCATGTGCACGCCGTCGGCATTTTTGAAGGTGAACGGCGTGTGCACGTGCGCCGCCTGTTCCAGCGGTGTGGTGTTGTAAACGTATTCGTAGCGGTTCCAGCCGCGCGCCGGGATCCACCAGGCCGTGCTCTTGTCGGCGCCGGCGACGGCAAATTCGGTGATTTCCTTACTGATTTCGACGTTTTCATAGCCCGGCTGTGCGGGTACTTCGTAACGCAGGCCGATACCGTCGTCAAATGCCTTCAGGTGCAGCACGTAGCGGGCGTTTTGTTGCTCCTTGTTGCTGAAGGTGACCAGCAGTTCGTTGTGGTGGTCGCGAATTTCCCGCTCCTCGCCCCAGGGCTGTTGCCAGGTGGCATCTTGGCGGTGGCGTTTGCTGTCGGCGATGGTGAAGCCTTCGCGAAACGGCGCCTGCTCCTTGAATTCAAAGCCCAGCGAAGACGGGGAAATAACGGTTTTACCCAGATATTCGACCTGGTAGCTGGGAAGGCTGGTTTCGTCGCTGACGGTGATCTTGATATTGCCGTCGGGAGAGTGAAGCGAAACGGTTTTGGCCATCACCGAGCCCGACAAGAGCGCCAGCAAAAGAGGAGAAAATCGCATGCCTGTTCCTTGATAAGTGTAATAGTTCTCCGGTTTAGACTACTTGTACCGGGGATCGAAGGCGAGGGCAGTGCATACGTATTCAGCGTTTGGGCGGGGGTATTTGCGATGAGCGGCGGGTAAGACGCGATGTCTTACCCGCAATATAGAGCAAGCGTGAGCTTATTTTTCGAAGGCGCGCTTCATAAAGCCGGGAGTGGCCAATGCGCCCTTGTGAATGCCCGAATTGTAGTATTCGGTTGCAAACGCACGGTTGTCGGCATCCTGCTCACGGAAGCCGTCGAACTTCTCGCCCTTGCGTGCCATGGTGGCAGACCACAGGCCCGACGGATAGATGGGCTGCGGGAACGGCAGGGTCTGCAGATCGGCGAAGCCGACATCCGTCATGGCCTGACGCATTTCAAGCAGCAGCGGCATGTGCATCAGCGGTGATTCGCTTTGCTGGATCAGGATGCCGCCTGGGCGCAGCGCCTTAAGGCAGCTGGTGTAGAAGGCATGGTTGAACAGGCCTTCACCGGGACCGACCGGGTCGGTACCGTCGACGATCACCACGTCGATCGATTCAGGTGCGGCTTCGGCCATGTATTTGATGCCGTCGTCGAACATCACGGTGGCGCGCGGGTCGTTGTTCGACGCGCACAGCTCAGGGAAATACTTGAGCGACATTTCGGTGACGACTTCGTCGATATCGATCTGGGTAACGCGTTCTACGCCCGGGTGCTTCAGCACTTCGCGCAGGGTGCCGCAGTCGCCGCCGCCGATGATCACCACGTTTTTAGGCGCCGGATGGCTGAAGAGGGCCGGGTGGCTCATCATTTCGTGATAGAAAAAGTTCTCGCGGGTACTGACCATAGTACAACCGTCGATGATCATCAGATTGCCGAAATCGGTTGTTTCATACATTTCAACCTTCTGGAAAGGCGATTGCTTTTCGTCCAGCTTTTTGTTGATGCGCAGGGAGAATGCGCTGCCGTCGCGGTCACTGATTTCCGTGAACCACTGGCTTGAATCCAGGTTTGCCATAGTCATTTCACACAAGTATCAAAAAAAGAGCGGCAATTTTGCCAGCGCGGGGCCGTGAGCTCAATCAAATTTTAGCCTATTTGCAGGGCTTTTCCGTCAAATCACCGCGAACGACTGAAACTTGGTACGCCGTGTATTTTGCCTGTCGGGTCGATATATCCCTTGGCGCCTGCAAATAGTGTTAGCGTGGCGCTGCCTGTACGATTAAACTATGCTTTCTTTTTTTATCCACAGTAAGACGAAAATGACTTGGGGTTCTGACAAAGCGAAATCAATTTATAACGTAACTCACTGGAGTGACGGCTATTTCGATATTAATGCGGGCGGCGAAATGGTGGCTTACCCGGACGGTGATCGCAATAAATCGGGGATCTCCCTGGCGGTACTGACCGAGGAGTTTAAGCAACAGGGGCTGACCTTGCCCGTACTGGTGCGCTTTACCGATATTTTGCAAAATCGTGTCGAAAAATTGATTTCCGCCTTTGCCGGCGCCAAAACGGCCCGCGAATACTCGGGTGAATACACCTCCGTGTATCCCATCAAGGTGAATCAGCAGCGTTCGGTGGTGACCAAGCTGTTGGCCCATCCGAGCGGTAAGGTTGGTCTGGAAGCCGGTTCTAAACCCGAACTGATGGCGATTTTGGGTGTGGCGACGCGTCCTATCACCATCGTTTGTAACGGTTACAAGGACAGTGAGTTCTTGCGCTTGGCCTGTATCGGTCAGGCCATGGGCCACAAGGTTAACATCGTTGTCGAGAAGCTGTCTGAGCTCGACACCCTGCTGAAGGAGATCGACGATCTCGGCATCGAACCGGCCATCGGCATCCGTATTCGCTTGAATTCGGTGGGCAAGGGCAAGTGGCAAAACACCGGCGGTGAAAAGGGCAAGTTCGGCCTGACCGCCGGCCAGGTGCTGTCGGCGGTTGAAAAGCTGGAGGCCAAGGGCAAGCTCCACCTGATGGAACTGGTGCACTTCCATATCGGTAGTCAGATTGCCAATATTCGCGATATTCACCGTGCGCTGCGCGAATGCGCGCGTCATTTCGCCGAACTGAGCCAAATCGGCGTACAGCTTAAGACCGTGGACGTCGGCGGCGGCCTGGGGGTCGATTACGAAGGCTCCGGCTCACGCAGCGCCTGCTCGATGAACTATACGGTGGAAGAATACGCCCGTAACGTTGTCGGCGCCTTTGCCGAGGTATGTGAGCAGCATGATCTGCCACATCCGGCGATCATTACCGAATCGGGTCGCGCCCTGACCGCGCATCATGCGGTGCTGATCACCGACGTGATCGACATCGAACGCGCGCCGAATCAAACCGCACCGGTTGAACCCGGCGATGAAGCGCACGCGGTCGTCAGGGAAATGTGGCTGAGCCTGCAGCGCCTGTCGCCGCGTCTGGCGCTGGAAACCTATCATGATGCCATGCATTTGTTCAGTGAGGCCCATGGCCAGTACGTTCACGGCCTGATAGGCCTGAAAGACTGGGCGCAGCTGGAGCAACTGTATTTCACCATTTTGCACCGCGTGCGTGCAGAATTGAATATCAATGCCAAGGCGCATCGCGAGGTGCTGGACGACCTGAACGAGAAGCTGGCGGACAAGCTGTTTGTGAATTTCTCGCTGTTCCAGTCGTTGCCGGATGTCTGGGGGATTCAACAGCTGTTCCCTGTGATGCCGATCGAAAAGCTGGATCAGCCGCTGACCCAACGCGCGATCATCCAGGATATTACCTGCGATTCGGACGGCCAGATCCGCGAATACGTCGACGGTGCGGGTATCGAGTCCAGCCTGCCGATCCCTGCCTACAAAAACGGCGAGCAGTACCATATCGGGATGTTCATGGTGGGGGCGTATCAGGAAATCCTCGGGGATCTGCATAACCTGTTCGGCGATACGGACTCGGTGCATGTGGAACTGTGTGACGAAGGCTATCGCATGACCAATGCCATCAAGGGTGACAGTGTTAAGGACGTGCTCAAGTTCGTGGATTACGACAGCGAGATCCTGGCCGCCAACTTTGCCACCCAAATCGGTAAACTGGCCATCGATGAAGGACTGAAAACCCGTTACCTGGAAGAGCTCAACGCGGGCCTCGCCGGATACACCTACTTCGAGGACTAAGGCTGGTCGAGTTTGCTCGATCGCTGAAACACGCTATGATAGGGCCCAATTCGAGCCCTATCATGCTTTTTGGAGTAAGGAAAATCACCGTGCAGTCAGTGGTTAGCTTTTTTCGCCGCGTTTTCAGCATCGCATTATACGTAATCAATACCCTGTTTTGGTTTGTTCCCATCGTACTGTGCGGCATTGCCAAACTGCTGCCCCTGCGTCCATGGCAGACGTTTGTCAGCCGTATCGCCAAGGCCTGTGCTTCCGCTTGGGTTGCGTGCAACACCCTGAACCAAAAACTGTTTACGCCGGTCATGTTAAAGGTGAACGGGCTTGAACAGCTCAAGCGCAAGGACTGGTATCTGGTTATCGCCAACCACCAGAGTTGGGTCGATATATTGGTGATGCAGCGGATTTTCCATGGCCGTATTCCGTTTCTTAATTTCTTCCTGAAAAAAGAACTGATTTATGTGCCCTTTCTTGGGCTTGCCTGGTGGGCGCTGGATTTTCCGTTTATGAAGCGCACCAGCAAAAGCCAGCTGAAAAAGAACCCCAAGCTGAAGGGGAAGGACATAGAAACCACCCGTAAGGCCTGTGAAAAGTTTAAGGCGATGCCCGTCAGCATAGTGAATTTCGTTGAGGGAACGCGCTTTACCGAGGCCAAACACAAACGCCAGAGCAGTCCGTTCAAGCATCTGCTTAAGCCCAAGGCCGGCGGGATTGCGTTTGTGATGCAGGCCATGGGTGAGCAGATCAACCGGGTGGTGAATGTGACCATTCATTATCCCAACGGGGTGCCGACCTTTATGGATTTTGTCGGCGGCCTGGTCAAGCAGGTAAACCTGGACGTGCAGGTGATGCCGGTGCCGACGCACCTGATCGGCGACTATGCCAATGATCCCGAATTCCGGGTTCAGTTTCAGGGCGAACTGAATGCGATCTGGCAAGAAAAGGACAGGGTGTTCGAGCAGTTGGAAACGGCTGGAGCAAATGTACAAACGCAGGGAGTTGAGCCATGCTGATGCGATTTTTGCCGCGCTGGCTGGCGGGCCTGATCGTCGCCACCCTGCTGATCCTCAACGTGATCATAAGCGGCAGCCTGGTGTTTATTCTCGGACTGATAAAACTGGTGTTGCCGTTTAAGGCGATGGGTCGTCTGTTACATCTGGCCTATGCCATGTGGTGTGCGGGCAACCGGTTGGCGCTGTGGCTTGGCTGTCGCGAGTTGGATATTCAGATCGAGGGTGAGATCAACCCCGGAGCCTGGTATTTGTTGATATCCAACCACCTGAGCTGGCTGGATATCATTGTTCTTAGCTCGATCAAGGGGCTGCCCGCACCGAAGTTTTTCCTCAAGGATGAACTCAAATATGTACCTCTCATCGGCAGCGGTGCCTGGGCCATGGACATGCCGTTTATGAAGCGGGCGAGCAAGGAACAGATCGCCAAAAATCCGAAACTTAAGGGCATGGATGTCGAGCGCACCAAGCGCAGTTGCCGCAATTTCCGCAACCACCCTTCGAGCATTATCAATTTTGTCGAAGGATCCCGTTTTACGGCGCAAAAGCATCGTCGTCAGCAAAGTCCGTTTCGTCATTTGCTCAAGCCGAAGGCGGGCGGAATTGCGTTTGCGTTGGAAGTGCTGGGCGAACAGTTCGACGGGTTGCTCGATACGTCTATTGTATATACAAGTAAAACGGACCATATTTGCCGAGATTTCAGTTTCGGACGCCTGGAATCGATCCACGTTCGGGTGAACGTCACGGATATCGCCCCCGAGATGTTGGGCGACTACCAGAACGACAAGGGATTCAGGGTGGCGTTCCAACAGCAATTGAATGATATCTGGCATGCCAAGGACGAACAGATAGCGCAATTGTCGACCGTTACACTGGCCGGCGAGGCCGGGCTCGACAAGGAGCGGTTAGGCAATGAACACTAGTCATTTACAGCTGTTGATCCGCCCCTGGTTCGAGGGAATGGCGCAAGCTGACATGCTGAGTGGCCTGCTGGCGGCCGTGATAGGACTGTCGCTGCTTTACCTGTGTTATCTGTTTACCCGGCGCCTGATGTTGCCGGGCGTACAAAACATTGCCGAGCGCCTTTCCCCGGTGCGTATCGGTTCTCTGCGTCCCTTACTAACCAAGCTGAACCGGCGTCTTGCCGCACTTATTTGCTGCGTTATCTTCCTCGCGACATTCGATTACGTCTACGCCATGCCCGAGGTATCGGCGCGGGTTATGAAACTGTTCGGGCAGGTGCTGCTTATCGTCTTTTCCGGATTTATCGTCAGCAGCACGGTCAGCATTGTGGGTGCCATTTATAACCAGATGGCGTTTGCCCGGGAAGTGCCGATCCAGGGCCTGATCCAGGTGGTGAAGTTGGTCACCTTTATCGTGTGTGCCATCCTGTTGGTCAGCATGCTGCTCAACAAGTCGCCGGCCTATATATTGTCCGGTTTCGGTGCCATTGCGGCGGTTACTCTATTGGTGTTCAAGGATACGATTCTCGGTTTCGTGGCCAGCATTCAGATAGCCGCCAACCGTCTGGTAACGCACGGCGACTGGATCCAGGTTGACAACTACGGTGCCGACGGGGAAGTCATTGATCTCGGACTCAATACCGTGAAGGTGCGTAACTGGGACAACACCATCACCACCATTCCGACCTACACGCTGATCGCCGGCTCATTCAAAAACTGGCGCGGTATGCAGGAATCGGAAGGACGTCGCATCAAACGCTCGCTGAATATAGATATGAACAGCATTCGCATCGTGGATGAGCAACTTGAGGAACAAATCCATCAGGCCCTGCCGCTTTACGAGATCGTTAACCCGGACAACCTGCCGGAGGGCGTGACCAATCTCGGGCTGTTCCGTCGCTATGCCGAAGGCTACCTGCGCCAGCATCCGAAGCTCAATACCCAGTTGACCCTGATGGTGAGGGAGCTGCAACCGTCGAACTACGGCTTACCCATTGAGCTTTATTGTTTCAGCGCCGACAAGCGCTGGGTCGCCTATGAGCACCTGCAGGCGGATATTATGGATCACCTGCTGGCGGTACTGCCCGCGTTCGGTCTTCGGCCCTATCAGAGCATTACGGGGCAGCTGAACAACTAGCTGTATATACAAGTTACCGATGAATAAAAAAGCCGCCTCAAGGGCGGCTTCCTTTATAAGGGGAGAGCGCGTATGACGGCGTAGCCGACAAAGATCAGCATCAGCAGCCAGATTTTCGGTTTGGCCATTTGCAGCCATACGAATCCGAGGATGACGACCGCCAAATCCCAAAGCGAATGCACCGCCGAGGGCCAGATCGGGGTGTAAAGTGCTGCGGCCAGAAAGCCCACCACCGCGGCATTGATCGCCGCGGAGCAACTGGCAAAGCGAGGGCGGCTCAGCAGGCTTTGCCAGCCGGAGTGAAACGCCATTACCAGCAAAAAGCCCGGTGTAAAAACCGCCAGCGTTGCAATGGCGGCGCCAAGCCAGGGGCTTTGCGGCGTAAGTTCCGCGCCCAGATAGGTCGCCAGGGTAAACATGGGGCCGGGAATGGCCTGGGCCGACGCGTAACCGGTTAAAAACTGCTCGGTACTGAGCTCCGGAATATTGGCCTGCAGCATGGGCAAAACCACATGGCCGCCGCCGAATACCAGGGCTCCGGCCTGGTAAAAGCGACCGAACAAGTCTGCTAGCGCGGGCATGGATAAGAACAGGGGAACAAACAGCAGGAAAAATATCAGCAAGGGGAGCTGAGCAACAGCCTTATCGGCGGTTTGTACTGGGCTGGATTGAGTTAAGGGGCTGAAGCGATAAAGCAGCCCGGCCGTCATTGCCAGCAGTAATACCCCAAGTTGGCCGACCATGCCGGGGAGTACTAGCAGGATTAAGGTGCTGACAAAGGCGACTATACGCAACGCTGTGGTGCGGCAGAAACTTTTCGCCATACCGAGCAGGGCATCGGCAACCACTACAACAGCAAATAATTTCAGGCCGTTAACCAATACCAAATAACCCTCGCCCAGCTTATCCACGGTCATCGCCAGGGTCAGCATGATCAGAAACGACGGCAGGGTAAAGCCGATGAAGGCGGCGATCCCGCCGAGCAATCCGGCTTTTTCCAGCCCGATAGCGAAGCCGACCTGGCTTGAACTGGGGCCGGGGAGCAGCTGGCTAAGGGCGATAAGCTGGCCATAACGCGCCTGACTGAGCCATTTTTTATGCTCTACGAAGTGACGCTGGAAATAACCCAAGTGGGCGATTGGTCCGCCAAAGCTGGTACAGCCGAGCAGGAAAAACTGGTAAAATATCGACGCTAGCATAGCATTTCACTTGTCATGGAAGAGATTGGTTTATACTAAGTTAAGGGTGATTTTCGTAATCTGGTGCATAGGTTACGCGAAAGCCGTTCCAATTACAGCAAATGATAGGTTTTCACATCGATCATGCAGTCCGTCTTTAAAATAGTTTTATATCTGGTGTTTTTTTGTCTGACGTCCGGTCAGGCGTTTGCCCAGCATGCTGCCAAGGCCCGCATTCGGGTTGCTATCGATCACGCGCCTCCCTACAGCTACGTCGAGGAAAATTATCAGCCCAGGGGGCTTATCGTCGATATACTCAGGGCCATGCAGGAAGACATTGATTTCGATCTGGTGTTGGTGGGCTGTCCCGTGCCTCGCTGCATTCGCATGATTTCCCAGGGCCAGGTAGATGCCATGGGCGGGCTTATCAAAACAGAAAAAAGAAAAGAATTTTTAAGCTTTGTTGAACCTCCCTATATGGAACTCCATTCCTCGTTTGTCTTCTACGCCACGCAACAGCGCCGCCTTCAGGTGAACGGTTACCAGGACCTATACGGCAAGCGAATTGCCGTGATCCGTGGTGCAGCCTATTTCAAACGCTTTGATCAGGACGAGCAGCTGGAAAAAATTCCCGTGCTGTCCGAGCAGGTAGCCATAGACCTGTTGCTTAAGGACAGGGTCGATCTGGTGATAGCCGTGGAAGAAACCGCTGAGCATGCCATGAGCGTGTTGCGCCAGCCCGCCTATAAACTGGAAAAGCTTAATTACCGCTTCGATGATGCCATATTCGGTCACCTGACATTCAATCACAAATTTGACCAGACGCCGCTGGCCAGGCAGATCCGGGTAAAAATGCAGGAAATGGCAAGCAATGGTGAGCTGACCCGGCTGGTTACCCCATACAAGCTTCCCCCGGTGACCGGCCTGCAGTAAGTTATCTTCATCCGTGGTTCAGTGTCAGGTTTGAATACTAAAGGAAAAGTTGGAGGAACAACGATGAATAAAACAACTTGGGTACTGTCGTGTACCGTCTTGAGCCTGGCGCTCGGCGGCTGCGCCAATTCGAACAATGCGCAAAAAGGCGCGGCCATAGGTGCAATTGCCGGAGCCGTGCTCGGAAAATCGACTGCGAACCACAAAGATAAACGCATGATCATCGGTGCCGCCATCGGCGCCATTGCCGGTGCCGCCGTCGGCGATTATATGGATAAGCAGGAAGCCGCCTTTCGCGATGAGCTGGCGGGTTCAGGTGTTGAAGTGGTGCGCGAGGGAAACAATATTCGTCTGGTGATGCCGTCGAACATTACCTTTGCGACGGATCAATCCTATATCTCTACCGGTTTCTACCAGACACTGGATGCCATCGCTCAGGTGATGAATCGTTACGAAAAAACCTACCTGAGTATCGAAGGGCATACGGACGATACCGGATCGGATGAATACAACCAGGGACTTTCAGAACGCCGGGCCCTGAGCGTGAAGGATTATTTGGTTAACAAGAATATTTTGCCGGTGCGCCTGACCACCCGAGGCTATGGTGAAAGCCGACCGATCGCCAGCAACCGGGATTCCAATGGCCGTGCTCTCAACCGTCGCGTCGAGATCCAAATTGTGCCTAACGTGGCCTGACGGGCCGAACGATTAGTCTACAGCCAGCTCGATATCGGGCTGGCTTTTTTCTTTGTCAAACTGCAGTTCGCATAACCGTTTATACAGCGGTGAGCTTTCCAACAAACTGGCATGGTTGCCGGTGTCCACTATGCGACCGTTTTCCATTACGACTATCAGGTCGGCGTGGATAACCGTGGCCAGTCGGTGGGCGATAATCAGCGTGGTGCGTTCTTTCATCACTTCCGCCAACGCGGCCTGAACATGGTGTTCGCTTTCGGCGTCCAGCGCGCTGGTGGCTTCGTCTAGCAGCAGAATCTCCGGGTCTTTCAATATAGCCCTGGCCAGAGCGATACGTTGCTTTTGGCCACCGGATAACCGGACTCCCTGTTCACCGAGAAAACTTTGGTAACCGTTCGGCAGCTGAGCAATAAATTCGTCGGCATGGGCCTTTTTCGCCGCCTCAAACACCTCTTCGTCGCTGGCGTCGTTGCGACCGTAGCGGATGTTGTGCATCACATCGCTACTGAACAGCACCGGCTGCTGCGACACCATGCCCATATGCTGGCGCAGGGTCTCCAGCTTTACATCGCGTATATCTGTACCGTGCAATTTTATTTGTCCCTGCTGCGGATCGTAGAAACGCTGCAGCAGTTCGAACAGGGTGGTTTTGCCCGCCCCCGAAGGACCAACTATGGCGACGGTCTGCCCGCTTTTTATCGTCAGGCTGATATCGTGCAGCGCCGGACTCTCGGGGCGGGACGGATAGCAAAAGCCGACCTGGTCGAATACCAGCAGTTCCCGTGCGGTTTTCTCCGGCTCGATAGGGTTGGCGGGATCCTGTATATCGCTCGATACACCAAGTAGTTCCACCAGGCGCTGTGCGGCACCGGCAGCGCGTTGCAGCTCGCCGTAAACCTCGGCCACCGTCGCC
>JBNKEN010000413.1:0-7118 GCA_050288805.1 Pseudoalteromonas sp. | reverse complement strand
GTGGGCAAGCCGAGTGGTTACGGGCTGGCCGAGTTTTCTCGGTCGCCTGCCTGAAAACAGTTTGACCGGACAAAGGTGCAAGGTACACTTGTCGCCACTTATTGTTGAAACAGGGACAACCAATGAAGAAAACGCTATTGGCGCTGGCGCTTGCCGGTGTACTGGCGGGATGTCAGCAGACTCCGCAAACAGAAAATACGGCAGGGGAAAACGCCGTCGCAACGCAAAACCAGGCCGCCTTGGAGCTGGATCGTCTGCTTGACGACTACTTTGAAAACGCGCTGCCGTTTCATCCCCTTGGCGCTACCTACCTTGGTCGCCCCGGCTACAACGATAAATTTGCCCCCCCCATCAGCGCCGAACAGCGCGCTAAGGTGCACGCGTATGCGAAGGATATCCAGACCCGTTTGCATGCCATCGACAAGAGCCGGTTGAGCGGCCAGTCGCTGCTGAGCTATGAAATTCTCGACCGGGATCTCACGCTTGAATTCGACGCCGAGCGCTTCCCCGGCTGGATGATGCCGATAAACCAGATGGACGGCGAGCATAACGTGTTTGCGGCGCTGGGTTCCGGTGAAAGCGCCCAGCCCTTCAACACGGTGGAAGATTACGACAACTTCATCAAGCGCGCCGACGGCTTTATCGTCTGGCTTGCCAGCGCTCAGGATGCGATGCGTCAGGGCATAGCCGCCAAGGTGGTGTTGCCGCGTCCGCTGGCGCAAAAACTGGTGCCCCAGTTCAGCGCCCACGTGGTGGCAAAGGCCGAAGACTCCCTGTTCTGGGGGCCGGTGAAAAACCTGCCTGCCGAATTCAGCGAGGC
The DNA here is from genome assembly GCA_050288805.1 of Pseudoalteromonas sp. GTDB lineage: Bacteria > Pseudomonadota > Gammaproteobacteria > Enterobacterales > Alteromonadaceae > Pseudoalteromonas. The sequence continues at coordinate 6,298 of JBNKEN010000413.1, read as the reverse complement.
AGAAAAGGCGGCGATCACCGCCAAGTATCGCGAGATGATCGAGCAGCGCCTGGTGCCGGCCTACCGCGACATGGAAACCTTCCTCAAGGAGACCTATATTCCGAACTGCCGCGATACCGTGGGTTACGGCGACTTACCTGACGGCAAGGCCTGGTACCAGCTTGAAATCAAACGTCACACCACGCTGGACAAGTCGGCGGACGAAATCCACGAGCTGGGTAAGCAGGAAGTGGCGCGGATCCTGAGCGAGATGACCAAGGTGAAGGAAACCGTGGGCTTCAACGGCGACCTTCAGGCGTTTTTCAACCACCTGCGCGACAGCGACGAATTCTACTACGATACGCCGGAAGAGCTGGTGGCGGCCTATGAGGCGGTGAAGAAGAAGATCGACGCCCGTCTTCCGCAGCTGTTCGATATTCAGCCCAAGGCCGATTACATCGTCAAACCGGTAGAGGCGTATCGCGCCGAATCGGCGGCGGGTGCGTCGTACGAAGCGCCGGCGCCGGACGGCTCACGCCCGGGCATCTTCTACATCAATACCCACAACCTGAAGGCGCAGCCCAAGTTCCTGCTGGAAACCCTGTCTATTCACGAAGCGGCGCCGGGTCACCATTTCCAGATAGCGTTGCAACAGGAAGTGCAGGGCTTGCCCACCTTCCGTAAGTTCGGCGGCTACACCGTGTTTGCCGAGGGCTGGGCGTTGTATGCCGAGAGCCTGGGTAAGGAAATGGGCCTCTTCAGCGACCCCTACATGTGGTACGGCCGTCTCTCCGACGAGCAGTTGCGGGCGATGCGCCTGGTGCTGGATACCGGTTTCCACGCCAAGGGCTGGACCCGTCAGCAGGGCATCGACTACATGCTGGCCAATTCGTCGATGGCAGAAAGCGACGTGATCGCCGAGGTTGAGCGCTACATCGCCTGGCCGGGTCAGGCCACGTCCTATAAGCTGGGCCAGTTCAAGATCCGTGAGCTGCGCAACTACTGCGAAAAGGCACTCGGCGACAGGTTCGACATTCGCGCCTTCCACCGTCAGATTTTGATCGACGGATCCCTGCCGATGCCGATCCTGGAACAGAAGATCAAGCGCTGGGTGAAAAGCCAGCAGGCGTAAGCGAAACACGCAATAAAGAGCGGCCGATGGCCGCTTTTTTTATGCCCTGCCGAGAACGCAAACGTGAACGGTTATGCCTGGCCGTTAAACAGGGCCAGCAACCAGGGCCAGATAAGCGGCACCATGATGGCGCTTACCAAAGCGCTCAGCGCCAGGGCTACGGAGGCAAAGGCGCCGGCCTGTTCGTTTTCCTTCAGCGCAGCGGCGGTGCCGATGGCGTGGCAGGCGGTGCCGAGGGCCAGACCTTGCGCATACGGGTCGCGCACACCGACAAGGCGTAAAAAGCCGAAGCCGAACAGGGCGCCGAGGATCCCTATCAGGATCACCATCACCGCGGCAAGCGAAGGAATGCCGCCCAGACTGTCGCTGACCAGCAGGGTGATGGGAGTCGTCACCGCCAGGGCGGCAAAAGAAGCGGAAATCGCCTCGGGCGCGGCGAACAGGCGGGCGATCACCTGGGCCACCAGAGTGGCGCAGCCGACCCCCAGGATGACACCGGCCAAAATCGCCGGCAGCTGCTGGCGAATGGCCCGCGCCTGGCGATAAAGCGGCAGCGCCAGGGCGACGATCGCCGGCTCCAGCAGGGCGCTGAGCGGCCAGGTCGCATCGCGGTACTCACCATAAGGCAGTCTTATCAGGGTGAGAATGAGCACGGTGAACAAAATACACAGCAGCACCGGATTAAGCAGCGGTTTTTGCCATTTGCGGGTGACATGCACAAGGGCGAAATAGGCCGCCAGGGTGAGAGGAAGGGCAAGCCAGACCGTCATCGGCGGTTCGCCCACTGGATCACGTGACCCACCAATGCCAGGGTGCAGAGCGGCACCAGGATCAGCACCGTCAACAGCAGCGGCCAGTGGCTCGCCAGCAGGGGCAGGTGGTCGACAAGCCCGGCCCCGGCGGGAATAAACAGCAGGGGCATGTAGGTCAACAGCGGCGATGCGGCGGGAAACACCCGGCGTTCGGGCACGATACCCGTGACCAGCAGGACAAACAGCAGCACCATGCCGAGCACCGGCGACGGAAACGGGCTGCCGGCAAGGGCCAATATCCCCTTGGCGCTGAACAGGCAGAGCAGGATGATGGCGGCGCTTAAAAGCAGCTGTATTGAGGTGGATATCGTTTTCATTGCGCCATGGTAGCAGGCCCGGATGCGGCCCGCCATACGACTTGCGGCTACCAGCGGGCGCGCGGTTTATACGCGGCGTCTTGCGAGCCCTTGGCCCTGGCAACGGCGATACGGGTGTTGGCGCTGAGCAGCAGCCTCACCTGGCTCCAGGTTTCGCGCGCCAGGATCCGTCGTCTTGACGTGCCATAGGCGCTTTGCGCGATGCGTTTTACCGCCGCCAGGGTGTCGGGGGAGCGCTGTTTAATGCTTGCCAGCATGTCATCCAGGCGCGCCGTCAAATCCTCGCTGATTTCGCCGACCAGCCCGAGGGCCAGCGCCCGTTCGGCGGTGACGGGGTCGGCATGACTGGTCAGCCACTGCGCCTGATCGCGGCGCAGCAACCCGGGCAGCACGCAATGCGCCCCCATGTCGGGGCACAGACCCCAGCGCGCCTCCATAATGGCCAGGCTGGCGTCCGGCGTCGCGATGCGATAATCGGCGCCGAGCGCTATCTGCATGCCGCCGCCCCAGCAGCGCCCCTGGATCAGGGCGATGACGGGAACCGGCAGATCTTGCCAGCCGAGCACCACCCGCTGCGCCAGGTTGGCGTTGCCCGGCAGCCATTTGAACAACAGGCGCAAAATGGCCGCAGGCGATGCCATGGTGGCGGCCACATCCAGGCCGCTGCAGAAATCGCTGCCCGAGCCCAAAAGCACCACGGCGCGGATGCGGCGGTCTTTTTTCAATGTTTTAATGATCTTGTCGAGCCGTTTGAACGTCTCGAAATTCAGCGCATTGCATTTTTCCGGCCGGTTCAGGGTGACGTAGGCCACCTCGTCGCGGATTGAAAGCTCCACCATTACCCAAACTCCTCTGACCTGTTTGAGCCAGATTAAGGTGATCATCCCATTAAGTAAAGTTTTCAGGCAGCTGCACGCTTAACCCGGGCTGAAAAAAATGGCCCGATGAACGCAATTTTTGCTCCCGCGGCGGGCCTTGTTTGTTATGATAAGGCCCCAGTTTGATGCCAAAAAGATTAACGACAATGACGCAAGCCCGACTTTGGAGTGAAGAAGAGATCACTCACCAGGCCTACGAGGTGTTCCTCGAACTGGCGCCTGACAACCTGTCCGAGCAGGATATTGAGGAGTTCAACGCCCACCGCGAAGAGCAGGGGTTCATCGAGGAAAGCGTGCCGGACGAAGACTGGCAGAGCCTGGTGACGCTGGAAATCGAACCCGAGCTGTATGTTCAGGTGCTGGTCGGCCTGGAGATGGAAAATCAGGATATCGTGTTTGCCAAGATCCTGATCAGCCGCGATAAGGACGCCCCGTTCTGCCATATTCAGTGGAAGAACTGAGGCACCATGGACGCACGATTTTACTGTTTTCTTCCCTTGCTCTGGTGCGTTAAGGCGCAGGCGGTGGACCCGTTTGAGGACTTCCACGACTATGGCAAGCTGAGCGAAGAGGAAATCCATTCGATCCACAAGGGCGATCTGTTTTACGGCGACACCGAATTCGGCTTTATCGTCACCCGCGGCAACACCGATTCCACCAGTTTTAAGCTCAAGGGCAACGTCTACCAGGATCTCGAACACTGGCGTAACCAGTTCAAGTTCGACAGCCTGTACCGCCGCGACCGGGATCTGGCAAGCGACGAATACCAGTTGTCGGCGTCGCGCCTGTTCGGGTCGGTGCAGGGCAACTACAAGCTGGGCGAGAAAAACGCCTCGTTTTTCATCTACGGCGACTACGAGGCGGATGAGTTCAGCGGCCTAAACTACAAGGCCACGCTGGCCTCGGGTTACGGCAACCGCCTCTACCAAAGCGCCGTCGACAAGCTGGATTTCGATATCGGCCCCGGTTTGCACGGTTCAGAGAGCGACCAAGGCGAAAAGAATTTCGGTTACCTGCTGCGCCTGGCGCTGCAATGGGAGCGACTGGTCTCCGACAATACCCGCTTCAACCAGAGCGTCAGCGCCGAGCAATCCCTGTCGGGGCTAAACTCCCGGCTGAAATCGGAAACCGCGCTGATAAGCCAGGTGCTTGGCGCCGTGTCGCTCAAGTTTTCCTACCTGTTCCGTTACAGTTCCAAGCCGGAAGCCGCAAAAGAGGCGACCGATTCCGAGCTGAGCGCAACCCTGGTTTACAGTTTTTAAGGAACCCTATGTACCGCCATACCCAAATAGCCACCGCGTTGCTGGTTTTTCTTTCCTTTATCGCCGGTTTCGTCGCCCTGGCCTGGTACCTGATGGGCACCGACATCGTACTCATGCTGTTTGCCGGCCTGTTGGCGCTCATCGCCCTGTGTTTTTACAGCATGACGGTCGAGGTGAGCGGCACCGAACTGCGCTGGTCACTCGGCCCGGGGATCGGCAAAAATGCCATCTCCCTTGCCGATATCGAGCGGGTCGACCCGGTTACCAACTCCCTGCTGCATGGCCTCGGCATTCGCATTACCCACGACGGTTGGGTGTATGCCGTATCCGGTTTTTCCGCCGTGGCCGTCACCCTGAAGGACGGCACCAAGTATCGCCTCGGCACCGACGACCAAAAGGGCCTTTTGGCTGCACTGCGGGTGTATATTCCCGAACCTGAACCCGCCACCCCGGAAGTCGCCGAGTCCGAGGATGACGAATGGGATGAAGAAGAGGATTAATTGCGCGCGGCGCAAGATCGTTTGGTGGTTCAGCACCGACCGGGAGTCAGCAAAAAGCCTTCAACGTGCGTTGAAGGCTTTTTGTTTTTTGGAGTGTGTTATTAAGGCTAAGCAAGCTGCTCTGAAACTAAGCGCCCATGTTATGTTTCATTCGATGCATTAAATTCAACCGCAAAAATACCAAATGCCCCAACAGCGGAAAAAACAAATATAAGAAAGTTGTTGGCAATATTATAAGCACATAAAAAGCTGATAAAGCTAAAGGGTATGCATAGCAATATCCCTGCTTTTGCTTCAAAGCCTTCTATATATTGCCAGTGATCCTTAATTTTTTTCCCGAAATAGTAAACGCCATAAATAAACAATGGAATCGTAATGAAAGGAATGAGCGGATCACTAAAAGTTAAAATCCCACCATCACCACCTCTTTTATTTAGTAGTGGGATATCTATCTCATTAGTCCAAATAGCTTTAATGAAAAAAGGCATGTATATAGCGAATATATATTTGACGGGATTAAATACAGAAGATTTTTTAGGTCTACTCAAAACTTATGCTCTCCATTTCAATGTATATAACTCCACAATAAGCAGTGCTGCTTTGCTGCGACCGGCCCCGTTTGGGCGCAGTTAACTGGTTCAATTTATACTTATTTACTCGCTTTTAAGCGATTCAGCTATTGCTTTAAGTTCGTTTTGATAGTCTGCCTCACGGAACGATAGTAGCTTATTTACTCTTTCCGCCTCAGCCAGTTTTTGTGATCGGGTACTATCTAACACGCTGTCATCAAATGACTTTAGAGAGCTATCGAACACGGCTCTTAAAGACTTTGTTGATTCTAAGTGACGGGTCCTTGCTTGCTCAATTTGAGAGTTTTTAACTTCAATTGAACTTAATCGTGTTTTTGTAATTTCCAGCTCTTTTGACGCCCATAGATATCCGCTTACTCCTCCGATAAGGCTAATTATTGAGAACGCTGCCGTTATTATCAAAGCTTGAATAACAGAAGCTTGCCGAGCTCGTTCAGCTTGAAGAATTCGATAACAAAGAGTTATAAGTAACCCTATCAATCCTATGTATCCAAATTGGAGGAATTCACTCAACAATTTAGTCGCTCCCTTTCGCGTAAAACGTTTTTATTGTTGTGGTTTCGTAAGCCTGGCTAGTTTGCGGGGCAACCACAGCTGATTGAAGTTGTGAGGGCTGTTTAGGTTCATCAACTTCCTTGTCCTAGGCTGTAAGTTAACCGGATTGTTTAGCATTAACAAGTAGATAGTTGTCGCGTTGGCGACTACAACCAGGGGGCGGCTGCCGCCGGTCGCCCCCTGGACCCCCACGGCGCCCGCAATCACACTGTTCCCTCAAAGTGAAAATTGATATGAACGCAACCGCCGTGTAAGGGGCATCCCTGCCCCGGT